>JAZNCY010000055.1:0-2478 GCA_045587825.1 Acutalibacteraceae bacterium | reverse complement strand
GCAAATTTTAAAGAAAATTTGCATAGTCTCATAAGTTTTTGCAATACTATTTTTAGGTGAAAAAAATGAGAAATTATCAATATAGTAAATTAGTAGAAAAGTTAACTCCGAAATCGCCATTAAAAAAAGATTTAATTAATGCATTTTTATTTGGTGGTGCTATAAGCTGTCTGGGTCAGGTTTTAAGAACGTTGTATCTTATGACATCTATGACACTTACAGAGGCGAAAGCGCTTGTTTCAATAACGCTTATTGTTATTACTGCGATTTTAACAATCTTAGGAGTGTTCGATAAAATAGCAAAAGTAGGCGGTGCCGGGTGCTTTGTGCCAATCTCAGGTTTCGCAAATTCCGTTGTGTCACCTGCACTTGAATTCAAAGCGGAGGGACATATTTTAGGTACAGGTGCTAAAATGTTTAATTTAGCAGGTCCTGTAATAGTTTATGGCTGTGGTGCTGCAAGTCTTTATGGGCTTATTTATTGGATAATAGAAAAAATTTAGGGAACAAAACAAGTTATTGAAACTTGTTTTGTTCCCTAAAATATTTTAGTTTAATCTTCTAAAGCCATTTTGATTTTGCATAAAAAGTCAACTTCATTAAATGGCTTTGTTATAAAACCACGAGCACCAGCTAAAAGTGCTTCACGTGTTATTTCTGGTTTATTAATTGCAGAGTTTATAACAATTTTAGCTTCTTTGTTTATGCTCAAAAGCTCATAAAGGAGTTTTAAGTCGAAATTGTCAGGAAGCATAATATCAAGCACAGTAAGGTCAGGTGTTTCGCTCTCAAAAATTTTGCGGGTTTCTTCTGCCGTAGTTGCTTCTAAAATATTATCAAATCCAGCGTTAAATAACGCTTGCTTCATAACA
Organism: Acutalibacteraceae bacterium; assembly: GCA_045587825.1. Taxonomy (GTDB): domain Bacteria; phylum Bacillota; class Clostridia; order Oscillospirales; family Acutalibacteraceae; genus DTU089. The sequence goes on along the minus strand of JAZNCY010000055.1, from coordinate 1,606 downwards.
GTTCGTGAAAACTCTGCATCATCAACAATCAATATCGTTTCATTCATCTAAAATCACCTCGAAAGGCTAATTAAGCCTTTGCTTCTGCTTCTAATTGAGCCTTTAAAGCTTTTTCAAAATCTTCTATTGGCATTGGTCTGAAGAAATAGTAGCCTTGTGCTTCATAAGCACCAATGCTGATAAGGAAATCTGCCTGGTCTCTTGTTTCAACGCCTTCAACAACAACCTTGAGGTCGAGTGCCTGAGCCATTGAAACAACAGAAGTGAGAATCTTACCAGCTCTCTCATCATCTTTTGATGTAGGCAAGAAATTAATGTCAATTTTAAGAACATCAACCTTAATATCTTTAAGAGAGTTAAGAGAAGAATAACCACTGCCAAAGTCATCCATAAGAACGTGGAAGCCACCTTTTTGAAGGTTGAAGGTGAGTTCAACTAACTTGTGGTTGTCAGAAATGAATGAGCTTTCAGTAAGCTCAAATTCAATATCTTCGTGTGGAATGTTATATTTATCAACAATTCTGACAATGTTAGGGAATAAGTTAGGGTCATAAAGGTCTGCACGTGAAACGTTAACAGAGACAGGAAGTACAGGAATACCCTCGTCACGCCATTTATCAAGCTGTTTAGAAACAGTTTCAAAAATGTAGTAGTCAAGCTCTGTAATGAATCCGTTGTTTTCAAAAATCGGAATAAAGTTTCTTGGTGAAATAAGACCTTTTTCAGGGTGAACCCAACGAACAAGTGCTTCAGAACCGATAATTTTACCAGTTCTCATATCAACTTTTGGTTGAAGATAAATCTTGAATTCACCATTTTCGAGTGCACGTTTCATTTCTGAAACAATTGTAATTTCAATTTCTTCTTGTTCTTTGAGAGCTTCATCAAAGTATGAAACGTGAGATTTATAGTTGTTTTTTGTTGCTTTCTGTGCAACGGCTGCTCTGTCGAGCATATGTCTTACAGAATATTCTGAATTTTCTGCAATATAAATACCAAATGAAAGTGTGATATCAAAGTTGAGTGGGTACATTTTAACTGCAGCAACTAAAGTATCAATAACCTTGTTGAGAAGCTCATCGCCATCATAAGGGATAGAGAATGCGAATAAATCTGAAGTTATTCTGCAATATGTACCGTTTTTAATTGGTTCAATAATTTCCTGAAGCTTTACAGCAATAAATTTAAGGATTGAGTCACCTTCAGAGGTACCGAAAAGCTGGTTAATAATTTTAAAGCTTTCAATGTCGAAACGGACAATTGCGAATTTTTCGCCTTCATTTTCTTCAATAATTGCCTGAGTTTTTTCAACAAATGTGTTTCTGTTAGGAATTTTGGTGAGTCTGTCAATAGATGAGAAGATTTCAAGCTTTTTGATAGCCTCCATCTCATTATTGATATTATTGAAGGTAAGAATTGTTTTAGTTTTTACGCCATTTTCAACATAAAGGGTAAGGGCAAGGCGGAACCACTCATAAATGTTGTTATCTGTAAGAATTCTTATATTTATGTAACGCTGTGTAGTTTCGTGAACATCGCCTAAGTTAAGGAATGACACAACAGCATCAAGGTCAGGTCTATATATAAGACCAATCATAGTTGTAGG
>JAZNCY010000054.1:0-2486 GCA_045587825.1 Acutalibacteraceae bacterium | reverse complement strand
GCAGGCTTCTTCTCTTCCTTCTTTTCTGGCTTCTTTTCTGGCTTCTTTTCTTCTTTTGGAGCAACAGGCTTTTCCACCTTCTTTTCAACAGGCTTTTCTGCCTTCTTCTCTTCATTTTTAGCAGCAGGTTTTTCTGTCTTTACTGTTTCTTCAGCCTTATCTTTCTTTTTATCCTCAGATGTTGAATTTTTTTCAGTTGTTTCTTCTAAACCTGCTTTAAAAAAGACCTTCGGGTCTGTTCTTAAATCAAGAACGCCAGTTTCATACTGGTTAATTTCATTTTCTCTATCAATAGCAGAAGCTGCTCTTAAAATTTTTGTTTCAAGCTTTACTGCGGGACCTACAAGAATTTTAATTCTGTTATCATATTTCATTGTAATAGCAGAAATGTCGGTTAAATCAATTTCTGTCATACCAATTATACCAGCTTTAGTTGATGCTCTAAGAAGCTGAATTAAAATGTCACCAGTTTCTTCTGTTTTAAATGTAATGGTTTCGCCTACTTTGTAGCTTTCTACTTCTACACCAGATACGACTGGAATTCCCTCTGTGACAATTTTAGAATCTGCATTTAAAACTTTACCATCATCATTTATAAGAATATATGAACCTCTATTGTTAGATATGGCAGCAGAAGCTACTGTATCTATAACATTTATAATAAGTGTTGATGGCAAATCCTTCTCAATAGTCACAGAGCCAACATAAGGAAGATTCCCAAAAAGATTTTCTGAAATTGCTTTTTCGCTTACAAGTAAAAGACTATCGCCTGTTGCAACGCCAGAATTTTCAATTATAATCTTCTGTGGATAAACGCCTGAGCCTTTTGCTTTAATAGTATCTATTTTGAAAAATACTGTTACCGCAAGAACAAAGCCAACTATTGCCACAATAAAAAGCATAAATAAAGAGAGTATTGCTTTTCTTATTGCTCTTCTTCGTTTTAATCTTTTCTTTTTTCTTGAACGAATTTCATCACGAGACAACTGTTGCCCACTGACTCCTGTAAAATCAGTAGGCAATTTTATTATTTTAGATGAATTGGTCTTTTTAGGTGTCGCCATAGTTTTACTCCATCCTGATTATATCTGCATTAAGCATACATAAGTTATTTTCAAAATTCTCATAACCACGGTCTATGTGCTTAAGTGAGCCGACCTCTGTTGTGCCGTGAGCCACAAGACCTGCCAAAACAAGCGCCGAGCCACCTCGCAAATCTGGTGAAACTACACTTGCACCATACAATCTTTTAACGCCATCTATCACGGCAACTCTGCCTTCTGTTCTGATTTTTGCACCCATTCTTAAAAGCTCTGGCACGTGCTTGAAACGGCTTTCAAATATATTTTCTACAATAACACTCGTACCCTCTGCCACCGCCGTAAGCGTCATAATCGGCGCTTGTGCATCTGTTGGAAAGCCTGGGTAAGGTTGTGTTATAAGTTTATCTATCCTACGAAGTTTTAGTGGTGCTTTAAGGCGTATTTCGTTGCATTTTATTGAGATTTCGCAACCCGTTTCTTCTAAGACTGGAAGAATTGAATTAAGGTGTTGTGGCACAGTGTTTTTTAAAGTTATATCGCCACCAGTAATAGCACCAGCAAATAAATACGTTGCAGCGGCTATTCTGTCACAGATAACAGAATGCTCAGTAGCCTCAAGTTTTTCAACACCTTCAATAACAATTACACTCTCGCCTGCACCTGAGATTTTAGCACCACATTTGTTAAGGAAGTTACATAAATCAATAATTTCAGGTTCACGTGCCGCATTTATAATTGTGGTAGTACCTCTCGCCACACTTGCTAAAAGAATAGCATTTTCAGTAGCACCAACACTCGGGAATGTAAGCGTGATTTTTGTCCCTTTTAATTTTTGTGGGATTGTGCAAAGAAGTTTACCGTAGCTTTCTTCAATTTCCACACCTAATTTTCTCATTGCAAAAAGATGCAAATCAATAGGTCTTAAACCAATTTCACACCCACCTGGAGTTGAAATTTTTGCTTTTTTAGCCCTACCTAAAATCGCACCAAGAAACACAACGGACGAGCGCATTTCTCTCATTAAGGTTTCTGGAATTTCGTACCCTGAAGCCGATGTGCTATCGACTATTAAATCAGCTCCGTGTCTTTCAGTTTTACAACCTAAATTCTCTAAAATTTTAATTGTACATTCTACATCTGAAAGACGTGGGCAATTATGTATTATTGATTTTCCGTTAACCAAATATGTTGCTGCAAGTATTGGTAAAGCACTGTTTTTTGAACCTTGTGCTACTAAACTGCCGTTTAACCTTCTACCACCATTAATTACTAATGAAGCCATAAATCCACACCTTTCGGAAGTGCTATGCTTCATACTATGTAACGAGTGATATTTTGGTTACAAATTTGATTATTAATTATTTTATAAGTCCTAAAACTATATCTGCAATCTGCTCTTTGGCATTGAGGGTTGCCATTTTCTTTGCATTTGAGCCTATTTCT
>JAZNCY010000053.1:0-3073 GCA_045587825.1 Acutalibacteraceae bacterium | reverse complement strand
AACAGCCTTTATTCTTGTTGAGCCAAATTCAATACCTAAAACGGCTTGACCATTTAAAATTAATTCTTTTGCTGACATAACTATTCCCCTTTGTCAATTAATAAGATAATTTTACCATATTATAATTAAAAATTAAAGTTCAATTTCTAATTCTTTTATTTTTTCTCTCAAATTCTGAAAATCAAAAAGAGCATCTGCCTTTTGTGCTTCATTTCTTAAAAGTGCAGCAGGGTGAAAAGTACCCATAAAATAGATATTACCTTTTTTAATAAATTGCCCGTGCTCTCTTGTTACTTTAAAATCTGGCGAAATAAGTCTTTGCGCCGCAATTCTGCCAAGGCAAACTATAATTTTAGGTTTAATGAGTTTTGTCTGCTCTCTTAACCAGTTTAAACACGCTTCTTGTTCTTTTTCTTCAGGGTCTCGGTTTTGTGGTGGTCTGCATTTAACAATGTTTGCTATATAAACATTTTTTTGTCTGCTTAAACCGATGACCTCTAAATATTTATCTAAAAGCTTACCCGCTTTACCAACAAACGGCTCACCTTGCAAATCTTCATTTTCACCAGGGCCCTCGCCAACAAATAATATGTCGGCGGTTTCTTCGCCCACACCAAAAACAAGATTTGTTCTTGTTGCACCTAAAGGGCATTTCTGACAAGAAAAGCAGTCTTTTTTAAGTTCTTCAAAGTTTTCGTACATTATAAAATAATCAACTCTTTTTCACAGCTTGTAAGATTGATATATCCATCCTCTGTAATGAGTGCCATATCTTCAATTCTTACACCGAATTCATCTGGAATATAAATACCAGGCTCAACTGTTACTACGTTACCAGTTTCTAAGGTTGCTTTAGAATATGGTGAAAGATTTGGTGACTCGTGAATTTCGACACCTACGCCGTGACCAGTGCCGTGACCGAAGTTTTCTTTGTAGCCTTTAGCGTCAATAATATCACGACCAGCTTTATCAGCAGCAAAACCTGTAACGCCATTCTTTAAAATTGCTAAAGAAGCCTTTTGTGCTTTTAAAACTGTTTCATAAACTTCTCTTTGCTTTTCGGTAGGTTCACCTACAATAACAGTTCTTGTCATATCACTATGGTAGCCGTTATACATAGCACCAAAGTCCATTGTAATAAAATCGCCTTTTTCTATTTTCTTGTCAGATGGTACGCCGTGTGGCATAGAAGAATTTTTACCACTTACTGCAATAGTTTCAAAAGAAACTGCTTCTGCACCGTGACTTAACATATAAAAATCAAGCTCTAAAGCAATCTCTTTTTCTGTAACGCCCTCTTTAATGAATGTTAAAATATGAGAAAAAGCGTCTTCTGCAATTTTCTGTGCTTTTTTAATGCATTCAACTTCATAATCTGTTTTAACAGCACGAAGCTTATTTATAATTTCATCTACCTCTTCTTTTGCTTCAACTAAACAGAAATCAAAAGTCTTTTTTAAGTTATTTAACTCAGCAACAGTAAGGCGTTCTGTTTCCAAGTAGATATTTTTAATTCCATTTTCTTTTAAATATGGCGCAAGTGTTTCATTAACACGCTTTAAAAGAGCACATTTGCAAGCAGTAATCTGGTTAGTTGCAGCTTCAATATAACGGCTGTCTGTGAAAAATACCGCTTCTTTTTTTGTTATTACAAGATACCCGTCAGAAGAATTAAAGCCTGTAAAATATCTTCTGTTTTCAGGTGAAGTAATAATAACAGCATCATTTTCTGTTTTTAAAATAGAGTTAAATTTATTAATCAAAAGGAACACCGCCAATTTATAATTTGTAATGAAAAAATTAAAGAGATGATACCCCAAAAGGCATCATCTCTCTGTTTTTTAATAATATTTGCGTTTACGAGCAGCCTCGGATTTTTTCTTTCTCTTTACAGAGGGTTTTTCATAATGCTCTCTTTTACGTACTTCTTGAATAACACCGTCTCTTGATGTTTGTCTCTTGAATCTACGAAGTGCACTATCTAAGGACTCGTTTTCTTTAACTTTTACCTGACTCATTTAACATTCCCTCCCTCCGTTGTTACCAACAAAGGTATAATTATCATAATACATATGCCATTATACAAGAAATCAAGCGACGTGTCAAGTAAAATTTTTTAAGATTTTGTTAAAAATCTTATTATTTAGCGTAACCGCCGACCATAAGCATATATTCGCCAATCTGAGCGCCAAATTCTGGAGCACCATCCATAATAAGCTTACCCTTCTGAACGGACTCAATCATATCGTCAATAGACATTAAAGTACCTAATGCACTGTCAAGGTTATTAAAGCGCATTGTAAAGAATGGTAATGCTCTTTTATATTCGCCACGGCCAGATTTACTCTTACCTGCTTTGATTCTTATGTATGCAGAAACAGTAGGTTCACCGTCAACCTTCCAAGCGTAAACACGGTCCGGGCTTTTAGAGGTCCACTCGTGAATTGTTTCGTGCCCCATTTTATTAAGTGTGCTTATACCTGCTGAAAGAAGATAGAAATAACATTTTACTAAAAGACGTTTATCCTCTTCTTTTTCTGGTGGCTTTTCTAAGCCTAAAAGGTCTGCCATTTTAAGAAGTGCCATCATAAATACGCCAAACTCATAAATGAAGTTAACACCCTTCATTTTTGGGAGTGTAGCAGGGCCAATTTTACCCTTGAAAAATGCATTCATTGCTTCAACACTCTTGAATTCGAGCTCAACAAATTTTTGCTTGTCAACCCTACTTGCAACCTTGTTAGCGTGAATTAACCATTCATCACCATTAACAACAAAGTGAGTTGCCCATTTTCCCTCAGGAGCATCTTTATCAAGACAACTTACCTGATAAACACAATGAACCTTTTCAAACTTTTTCTTGAGTGATGGAACATCCTGGACTATGGTTTTTAAAAGTGGCAAAGCACCACAAAGAAATATTTTATTGGTATAAAGTTGTTCTTTATCTGCCAAAAATCTCAATCCTTTCAAGTTGAATTGAGAATTAAGAATTGAGAATTGAGAATTTCGGGTCTGCGACGCTATTATAATAATATAATGCTGACCGCAGGTCCCACAACTCTTCATTTTT
>JAZNCY010000052.1:0-2177 GCA_045587825.1 Acutalibacteraceae bacterium | reverse complement strand
ATCAAATCATCTGGTTACAGAATTGGGCCATTTGAAATCGAAAGCGTTATTATGGAGCTTCCTTATGTTTTAGAGTGTGGTGTTTCTGCTGCTCCTGACGAAGTTCGTGGTCAGGTTGTTAAAGCAAGTATTGTTCTTGTTCCTGGTACTGAGGGTACAGAAGAATTAAAGAAAGAAATTCAGCAGTACGTTAAAGAGAAAACAGCACCTTATAAATACCCACGAATTGTTGTGTTCCGTGATGAATTACCAAAAACAACAAGTGGTAAGATTATAAGAAATAAACTTTGAGGTGATTCTCATTGAATAATAAAAGAGTTACTCTTTTTGCAGGGCATTATGGTAGCGGTAAAACAAATATTGCCGTAAACTACGCCTTGCACCTTAAAGAAAAATATGAAAAAGTAGTTATTACTGACCTTGATATTGTTAACCCGTATTTCAGAACTGCTGACAGTATTGACGAATTAACAAAAGCAGGAATAAAACTTATTTCTTCAGAATTTGCTAATTCAAACGTCGATTTACCAGCACTTCCACAAGATGTTTATTCAATTCTTGATGATAAAAGTGCTGTAGCAATTCTCGATATCGGTGGTGATGACCGTGGCGCTTATGCTTTAGGCAGATACGAAACTGCAATAAGAGAAGAAAATGACTACGAAATGTTGTTTGTTTTTAATGTGTATAGACCTTTGACTCCTGATGCTGAGAGTGCATTAGAGGTTATGAGAGAAATTGAAACGGCTGGTAAAATTAAATTTACTGCTATTGTAAATAACTCTAACTTAGGTGCTCTCACTACAAAAGAAGATGTTATTGCTTCAATGAAAAGTGCAGAGGAGTTAGCTCGTCTTTCGGGGTTACCGATTAAAATGACAACAGTAAGTGAAAGTTTAGTGAATTCTTTTAATGGCGAAATAGATAACATTTTCCCATTGAAATTACAAAAAAAGATAGTATAATAGAATGTATTGATTATTGGAGGTAAGATTATGGCAAAGGTTACTTTTTTAGACAACGTTTGTAAAGGCTGTGGTCTTTGCGTTACAGCTTGTCCTAAAAAAATCGTAGAGCTTGATACTTCAAGACTTAATGCAAAGGGTCATCACCCTGCACACGTTACAGATGAAAGCTTGTGTGTTGGTTGCGCATTCTGTGCAACAATGTGCCCTGATTGTGTAATTACAGTAGAAAGATAAGAGGTGGAAAAAATGGGTGAAAAAGTTTTAATGAAAGGTAACGAAGCTATTGCAGAAGCTGCAATAAGAGCAGGCTGCTTACATTACTTCGGTTATCCTATTACACCACAAACAGAAATTGCAGCTTATATGGCAAAACGTATGCCAAAGGTTGGCGGTGTATTCTTACAGGCAGAAAGTGAAATTGCTGCTATCAATATGGTTTTAGGTGTTGCTGCAGCCGGTAAAAGAGTTATGACATCATCTTCAAGCCCTGGTGTTTCACTTAAGAGTGAAGGTATGTCTTACATTTCTGGTAGTGACGTTCCAGCACTTGTTGTTAACGTTCAGCGTGGTGGCCCTGGTCTTGGTGGTATTCAGCCATCTCAGTCAGACTACTTCCAGGCAGTTAAAGGCGGTAGCCATGGTGACTATAAGAGAATTGTTTTAGCACCTGCTTCAGTTCAGGAAATGGCTTCTCTTACAACAAAAGCATTTGACTTAGCAGATAAATACAGCATTCTCACAATGATTTTAGCTGATGGTACAATGGGTCAGATGATGGAGCCTGTTGAGCTTGAAACTGCAGAGCCTGTAAAATATGAAAAGCCTTGGGCTACAACAGGTACTAAAATGCAGAGAAAACATAACATTGTTAACTCTCTCTACTTAAAACCAGAAGAATTAGAAAAGAAAAACTTTGAGCGTTTTGCAAAATACAAAACTATTGAAGAAAATGAAGTTATGTATGAAGAATACAGAATGGATGATGCAGAAATCTGTATAGTTGCTTTCGGTGTAGCATCCCGTGTTTCACAGAATGCTATTGACAAGGCTCGCCAGGAAGGTATCAAGGTTGGTATGATAAGACCTATCACACTCTGGCCCTTCCCGAAGGATGTTCTAAATAAGGCGGCTGATAAGGTTAAGGCATTTATCAGCGTTGAGCTTAACATGGGACAGATGATAGAGAAGTCGGATCGTAGCCATGTCGTT
>JAZNCY010000051.1:0-11903 GCA_045587825.1 Acutalibacteraceae bacterium | reverse complement strand
ACGACATGGCTACGATCCGACTTTTTCACTTCTTTTAAAACAAGAAATGGAAAATGCCGTGAAAATGAGCGTTCCGTTTATTGCGGACGTTAATTGTGGTAAAACTTGGTATGATGCAAAATGATTAATGATATCAGAATTGAACCAATGAACGAAAGTCATTTAAAAGATTTAGCGTTACTTGAAAAACAATGCTTTTCTGTTCCGTGGAGTGAAAGTGCTTTAAGAGCGGAATTAGAAAAAGAAAATTCAAGATTTTTTGTCGCTATTACAAAAAATGAGGTTTCGGGCTACATTGGTGCAAATAATGTGTTAGGCGAGGTTTATATTGATAATATAGCCGTCTTTTACAATTACCGTGGGTTTGGTATTGGTACAGCTCTTTTAAAGCATCTTATAAATGTTTCAAAAGAAGAAAAATGTGATTTGGTTACTTTAGAGGTTCGCCTTAGCAATAAACCTGCAAGAAAGCTCTATGAAAAATTAGGCTTTAAAGAGGTTGGTGTAAGAAAGAATTTTTATGACCAACCAAGAGAAGACGGAATTATTTATACATTATATTTAGGTGAAGATAAATGAAAATTTTAAGTATAGAAAGCAGTTGTGACGAAACTGCTGCAGCAGTAGTTGAAGATGGACGAAAAGTGCTTTCAAACATTGTTGCAAGTCAGGTTGAAGAGCATAAAATTTATGGTGGGGTTGTGCCAGAGATTGCTTCACGCCGTCACGTAGAAGCAATAAGTGGTGTTGTTAAAAATGCACTTAGTGAAGCAAACTGCAGTTTAGATGATATAGATGCTATTGCAGTAACTTATGCACCAGGGTTAATTGGCGCACTTTTAGTTGGTGTAAATTACGCTAAGGGTCTTTCGTTTGCAACAGGTAAGCCACTTGTTCCTGTTCATCATTTACGCTCACATATTGCGGCTAACTATTTGACAAACGAAGAATTAAAACCACCATTTTTAGCACTTGTAGTGTCAGGTGGTCACAGTCATATTGTGAACGTTAAAAGCTACACAGAATTTGAAGTTATTGGCAGAACACGTGACGATGCGGCAGGTGAAGCTATGGATAAAGCCGCAAGAACTGTGGGACTTCCATACCCTGGTGGTGTTAATTTAGATAAGATTTCACAAAATGGTGATGAGAATAAATATAAATTCCCGACACCACATCTTTCTACTGGTAAATATGATTTCAGCTTTTCAGGTCTTAAAACCTTTGCTGTTAATTTAGTACATAACGCTTCACAAAAGGGTGAAGAGGTAAGTGCAGAAGACCTTGGAGCTTCATTTATTAAAACTGTTACAGATATTTTAACAAAAAATACAATGTCGGCGGCTATGGATTTGGGTGCAACTCAGATTGTTTTAGCTGGTGGTGTTTCAGCAAACTCAAGACTTCGCAAAAAAATGGCAGAAGAATGTGAGAAAAACGGTTTTTCTCTTTTTATGCCAGAGCTTAAATACTGTGGTGACAATGCTGCAATGGTAGGCGCTCAGGGTTACTATGAATTTTTGAGTGGTAAAAGAGCGGGTATGGACCTTAATGCAGTTGCATCAATGCCGATTACGGAAGAATAGTTGTTAGATTTCAGGTATTAGATGTTAGCTAATAACAAATAACTAAAATCTAACCACAAGAGAATAAATACACTTTAAGATTAATAAAAACCAAAAAAAGTACAAAAAAATGTCATTTTTAGTCAAAAATTAATCATTTCCTTAAAAGTGGTTACATAAAAAGAAAAATTATGTTAGAATACAGATGCTGAGTGGTTCTCACACCAATCACTTAGCGGTTTTATGAAAACCATAGGGGGAGGGATATACTTTTGTATCCCTAAAAAAATCACAGAATCAGGTTTTGCAGTAAATACTGCGTTCGCTTCTTTCCTGATTCTGTGTTTTTTTGTTTTTCTTTTCTTGTGTTGAAATTTGTCGAAGTGTGTTGTATTATAATGATTGTAATTAGTCGAAACGCAGTCGCGTTTCGCAAAAGCCGATTTTATCGGCTTTTAGCAAAATTGTTTTTCATAAATACAATTTTGCATTACAGTCATTGAAAGGATTATAGTCGAATTTTCAAAGAAAATTCGATACCAAATATATAATTTGGTATCGAAACAGTGTGATTATACACTGTTTCGACTAACTATAATCGTTATATCTGTATTATTTTTGTTACAGGAGTTTTACATTGATAAGAAAAATTTTTATTATTTTGCTATCGGCGCTATTGTTATTTTCTTTTTCTTCTTGTTCAGGTGAAAATGAAGGTAATATGAGTGAGAAAACAATAGCCGTAGAAATTAATAGTAATTCATATCTTGCAGCAAAGACAATTGCTGACGAGGTTAAAGAAATCAAAACTATATCAACAGAAGATGGTGCAGTTGCTTTAGTAGAATCAAAAGACGCTGATTTTGTAGTTTTAGATGAATTCAAATCCAGTGAATATATTGAAAACAAACGTAAGCTTGAAATTGTAAAGGTTTTAGACTTTACAATGGATTACTGCGCATATTTTCATAATAGTCAGGACTTATTGAACAAATTTAACACTGAGATAATTGCACTTTTACAGGATGGGACTATAAAGGAAATAAAAGACTCTTATAAAACAGGTGAGACGTTTTACCCTGAGCTTCAGAAGCTAAAAGAAAATGTACCTATTCTTACAGTTGCGACTGATGTGGTAGGTTTCCCGTTTACTGACTTAACAAGTGAGGGTGCAATTGTTGGTATTGATATTGATATACTCACTATTGTAGCCAATCGTCTTGGTTATAATCTCGAATTAATAGTAGCGCCGACAGATGAAGCGTTCTCTTTACTTCAAAAGGATGAAGTGGATATGGTGATATCTGGTCTTGTGTATGAAGCAGAAAGGGATGCAGTTTATGATGCATCGATAAGCTATCTTTCAGTTGAATATTATCTTCATTCGAGAGGGTAACAGTTAATTGAGTAGTGGTGAATTTGCACAAGTGCAACGAGTGATTTTTGACGTTTTTTACAAGGTTGTTTTTTGTGTGTTTAAAATGTAGTTTTTTCCTTGAAAACTTTATTTTGCTATGCTATAATTACTAAGATATGTAACCGTGGAGGTGTCTTTTTTGGAAAACGAAAACTTAGAAGTCCAGGAAGGCGTTGCGGTTGGTACTGATTCAGAAGGTGGATTAAACAGAGAATACGTTTATGAAAACCGTCGCTATGTAGGTCTTAAAGAAACTGTCTGGTATGTTATTTACGATATGTGCCAGAGCTTCAATATTGACTCATTTAGTGACCGTTTTGTTACTAACATTCTTCAGATTGACCTTGACTATCAAACCATCGTGCGCGTAGTAAACGGTGTATGGGACGTTATTAACGATATCTTTACAGCGGCAATCGTTGAAAGAACCCGTACTCGTTGGGGTAAATTTAAACCGTATCTTGTTGCTCTTGGTATTCCAGGTACAATTGGTACTTGTTTCTACTGGTTAATGCCTATGATATTCAAAGGCAAGGGTGCCAGAGATATGAGTAAGTTTATTACTTACTTCATTCTTACTCTTGTACGTGAGGGTGCCGGAACGTTCAGAGCTATTGCGAGAACAGGTATGCTTGCAACAATTACGCCACACCCTGTTGACAGAACAAGGCTTATTACTGTTGCTGAGTTCGTTTCGGGTTTGTTAGGTGAAAAGCTACCACAACAGATTCTTACAGTTCTTCTTGACTTAATAGGTAATAAGGTTATTAACCTTTCATATACGAGTACGTTTATGGTTATGGGTAACTTCACTTCTATTGTTAGTGGTTTTGCCGCACTCATATTCTGTGTTATGACTCGTGAAAGAGTTATGCAGTCTATTGAAACACCGAGTGTTATGCAGGGTATCAAGTCGGTTATTAACAATAAACCAATCTTGTTACTCACACTTTCAGAAACACTTTCTAACTTCAGTGTTGGTGGTAGCATAAATGACTATTACATAGACGTTCTTAACTTTGCTTCTATGACGATGGTTGCTGGTATTCCGGGTGCTATTATTAACCCATTCTCATTCTACTTTGTACCTTGGTTCAGAAGAAGATTCTCAACAAAAACTCTTTATCTTGTTTCAACAAAGATTCAGCCACTTCTTGATATTCCGGTTTATCTCATCGGTATGATAGGTGGTAAGCATAACGGTCTTTATAAGAAAGTTTTGCCGATGTTCTTTGTTATGGCAATTAAAGAAGCTATCTATATGGTATTCTGGGGCGTTCGTCGTGTTATTCCAAGTGAAATGTACAACGAATCTATGGACTACTGTGAATGGAAGAATGGTTATCGTACAGAAGCTATGACTTCAGTTGCAAGAGAGCTTACAAAGAAGCTTGCAAGTATCTTAAACTCTGCAGTTTCTTTACAGCTTAAAAAGATGATTGGTTACGACATCAGCTCTTACACACGTGGTCAGGCTCAGACTGACGAAACCAAACACGGACTTTTCGCTATTGCAACAATTATACCAACCCTTACAGGTCTTTTAGGTATTATTCCAATTCTCTTCTACGATTTGAGCGGTGAAAAGAGAGAGCGTATGTACGCTGAACTCCTTGTTCGTCGTGAAGAAATGGCTAAGAAGCTTGAAGATGCTTCAACAGATGAAATCAAAGAACTTAGTAAAGAGCAAATGAGCGTAGGTTCACAAAAACAAGATTTATAATCAGAATGACGGCGGCACAAAAGTGTCGCCGTTTTTAATAGGATAGATATTTATGTTAAAATATAGATTTTTAAAAAATTCTGCAAAGGTTTTATGTGTTTCAACTGGGGTATTGCTACTGAGTAACCTTATACTTTTGTCAGAGATATTAATTCCGTCATTCTATGAGAAAATTGGATTTTTAAGTAAATTACCGGATTTATCAATTTATATATTTACTTTCTTTTCTTATCTTGCTCTGAATGATGAAAAAGCAGCACACAGAAAAATCAAAGATATAAAGAGTCAGAGGTTTATAAAAGTGTTAAAAGCAATTCTCATTGTTATATTTGCTTCTACTTTTTTCAAAGCCTTGGTTATGAATAATTTAAATGGTGTGGTACTTAATTTGTTCTTAACTCTTACATCATTTGCATTTTTTATGCTTGTGCTTTCTTGCTGGTATTTTTACAGAGATATAAACGAAGGTAAAATTAAATTTATGTCTCTTGTGTCAATTATAGTGTCTCTTATATATATGATTTTTAAATTTGTTATGTATCAGAAGCCTGTTTTTCTACTTGGTGGAATAGGTGTTGATAATACCGGGTTTTTTAATTATCAGGCTATTCAGTATGCTTTTTGTATTTTGCAATATCTCGCTAATATTCTTATGTTAGTATGTATAAATAAGCATTATGAGAAGACGGAAGCACTTTTAGAGGCAGAAGAAAAAGCAAAAGTGAAAATTGAGAGACCTGAGATAATTGAAAGCATTGAAAATGAAGAAGGCTTTGGAATGGATTTCATAGATGATGGAAATATATAATTGTTGACAAGCATCAGGCAATTGCTTTATACTAATACTGATATTTTAGATGTTTAAAAGGATTTTCAAATGAAGGGTAAAAAAACGTTAAGCTTATTTGTTTTGCTTTGCCTTGTATTTCAGTTGTTTTCATTAACAGCTTTTGCATATACTGAAATAAAAGGTGATGTTAATAACGATGGTAAAATATCGCTTCTCGATGCGAGAGCGGTATTGCGAAGCGTTGCCCAGATAGAAGTATTACCAGATGAAGCGTTACCTCTTGCTGATTATGATGGTGATGGGGTTTTAACCTTTGAAGATGCACGAAAAATTTTAAACGCTTCTATTGATTTGCCGCCTGAATATGTAGGTATTGAAAAATTCACTCAGTTAACTCCAAAAAAATCAAATGACGGAATAACTGGTAAGGCTAAATTCTGCATGGTTTTAAATAATTATTCTGAAACTCTTGCTGCAACGCCAGTAGATAATAAGTCAAACCCGTTGTATTCACCACTTTTAGCAGGCACGTTTGATTACATAAAAGAAGGTCCACTTAAAGATTCTTCGAGTGGTCACGAGTTTTACGTTTTAAAATCCGGCAGAAGAGTTTATACTGATGCGGTTGAGGTTTTTACAGGCTTCAAAATGCCACTCAATAATATTGAGATTATGAATTACATAGAAGCTTTAGGGTCAGACACACAGTTTTACTTAAAGCTTGACTGGCGTGTGCCTTTTAATGTTACAATAAAGCCACAAGCCTATGAAAAAGGTTATAATAGCAGAGAATATAATTTAACAGATGGTAAATTTACTGCTACTTATATGGATATCACTTTTTATTATACCGATAACTATGAGGGTAATATATCTTTCTCTCAGAGCAATATGATAAAAAGTATGAAGTGGATAAAAAATGAAGGCCAAAGCACAGTTACCTTAAGGATTTATTTTAAAAATGAGGGTAGCTTTATGGGCTATAATGTTTGCTATGATGAAAATAATTTTCTTGTAGTCAGCATTAAAGAACCATCATATTCTTTAAGTGACAGAGTTATTATGGTAGACCCTGGTCACGGTGGTAATCAGCCTGGTGCTGGTTCTGGCACGGGTGTATATGAGCGTGACGTTACTTATAAAATTTCTTTAGAGCTTAAAAAGCTTTTAGAAAAAAGTGGTGCAACAGTAATATTTACACGTGATGACGGAAAGTCGGTTCCTGAAATTGAGGAGCGTAGACTTAATGCTTATGAATTGAATCCGGATATGTTTGTTTCGATTCATTGTGACTCTTCTGATTCGAAATCAACGAAGGGCTCGTCGGTGTATTATTACAAGAATTACTCAGGGCCGTTGGCGTTTGAGATTGCAGAAAAATTGCCGGGTGCAGTTAAGTCACAGACAGGTTACGCTATGCAAAACAGAGGCGCACACTTCTATCCATTCTTAGTAACGAGAATTGAAGCTTGTCCGTCTGTTCTTGTTGAATGCGGATTTATAAGTAATGCTGATGATTTTAAAATTATAAATTCCGATAAAGGCAGAAAAGCAATAGCTAAGGGAATTTATGATGGAATTGTTGCATATTATGGGTATTGATTTTAGGGATTAGGAAATAGGAATTAGGAAATAGGAATTAGGAATTAGGAATTAGGAAATAGGAATTAGGAATTAGGAAATAGGAATTAGGAAATAGGAATTAGGAATTAGGAATTAGATATTATGAAATAAACTACATTCTCTCATTTTGAGCTAAATTTAAATGAAAGAATGTAGTTATTTTTATATACCAATAGCTACTAAATTAACACTTTGTTAATTTGACTTAGAGAGCAAAATGTGATATTATACTATATATTTCGATTTTTGTGGAAAATGGGTGAAATTATGAAACGAAAATTAACTAAATTAATAGCTATGTTGTTGGTTACGGCAACACTTTTTTCAATAAATGTTTCTATGACACTTACTGCTTCTGCGGTAGAAAGTGCTGTTGGAGATATTAATCAGGATGGTGCAGTTACAATTGAAGATGCGAGGTCTCTTTTGTCACATCTTGCGAAAATTACTCCTTTGACCGAAGAACAGCTTGCCCTTGCTGATTATGATAATAGCACAGCGGTTGATATGGCAGACGTAAGAGCAATTTTAAAAGCTGTTACAGTCGGCGAAGATTTTGAAGATAATCTTTATAAAGCAGGGTTCCCTGCATCTTACGTAGAAATGCTTGTTGAATTACACAACAAATATCCTGAATGGGAGTTTAAACCATTTATAACTGGTCTTACTTGGGAGGAAGCTGTAAATGGTGAGCATACCCCTCACAAGAAACAACTTATAGAAAAAAGTGTAGACTCTTATCTTAAGTGTGATTGTGAAAAGTGTGACGGCGTTATTCAGGAGGCTTCGTCTTGGGTGAGTGCTTCAAAGGCTGCAGTTGAGTATTATCTTGACCCAAGAAACTTCCTTACTGAAAAATATATCTTCCAGTTTGAAAGTACCGCTTATTCAGATACACATACAGTAGATGGTGTTGAAGCTATACTTGATGGCACGTGGATGGAAGATAGTTTCATTACTTATTTTGATGCAGAAGGTAAAGAACAGACATATCTCAATGAAAATGGTGAAAAGGTTAAGTATTCTAATGCTATTATGACTGCTGCAAAAGACAGTAAAATGAGTGCTTACTACCTTGCTTCTAAAATTGTTCAGGAGGTTGGTTCTTCAAAGGCTTCTTATGCAGGTGGTTCGAGTGGTAAGAACTCACCATACAATGGTATTTACAATTACTATAATATAGGTGCTTATACAGGTGCCAGCGATGGCCTTAGCTGGGCTAACGGTTATCTTAACACCAAACGTTCAGAAGCAAAGCTTTTAAATGCTGCAAGTGCAGATGCAGGGGTGATTGTTACTATTCCTCAGAACACATCTTCAATCTATTATATGGGTGAAGAGGGGGATTACTACAGAGTAAAAGCAGTTGTTTCTGGTGCTACTTATACAGGTTATGTGCTTAAGAGTTCACTTAATCCATCAACAACCTATGGCAGACCATGGGATAATCCGTATAAATCTATTTATTATGGCGCTCAGTATATTTACTCGTCATTCTCTAAGTATCAATATACTGGTTACTTACAGAAGTTTAATGTAAATAAAGAATCTGGTAGTCTTTACAGCCACGAATATATGGCTAACGTAAGAGCTGCTGCAAGTGAGTCAAAGCATACTTATGAGGCTTATGTTGATGCGGGAATTATAAGTTCAGCAAAAACATTTGTAATCCCTGTGTTTAAAAATATGCCTAATGCGGATGCTACTCGTGATGATGTGTTTAAAGAAAGCGTTCCTACGGTTAAATGCAAATCTTGTACTACAACAGAGATTGTACTTTCGTGGACAGAAGTAAAGAATGCAGAGGGTTATCAGATTTATAAAATAAATGCTTCTAATGCACCTGAAAAAATTGCAACTGTAAAAGCTAATACACTTACTTACAAAGATACAATAGGAACACCTGCAACAAAGGCAGTATATAGAATAATAGCATATACAACAGATAAGACAGGTTCTCTCATTACTTCAAAATATAAGGATTTTGAGGCGACAACAGCAACAAACGCTCCGACAAACCTGACAGTTACCAAAGTTAGCGACAATTCTGTTGAACTTACTTGGACAGCGGTAGATAAGTGTCAGGGTTACAGAGTTTATCGTTATGATGTTCTTAATGGTAAATATGTTGTAGTTGCAAATACAACTGAGCCGAAGTTTACAGATAATACCGTTTTAAGTGGTAGTGACTATAAATATAAGGTTAGAGCTTTCATTAAATATTCACAGTATTTCCACTCGGGTTACACTAATGAGGTGTCTGTGAAAACAACAGGCGAGGCGGTTCAAAAAATTGGTACGGTAAATGTAAGTGACTTGCTCAATGTAAGAGCCGATGCAAGTACAAGTGCCACTATAATTGTTCAGCTTAAAGCGAACACAAAGGTTTATATAACGGGCGAAACAGGTGATTGGTATAAAATCACTGCTTCTGTAAATGGTACGACATACACAGGCTATGCTCATAAGGATTATATAGTGGTTAAAGGTTCATCCGAAGGTGGCAAAGAGGCGTGCCCGTATACAGAACCGACTTCTACTTTGAGACAGGGTAGCACTGGTGAAAGTGTAAAATGGCTTCAATGGCATCTTTATAAGCTTGGTTATTTAAGTAGTGGTGATATTGACGGTGACTTTGGTCCTACGACTCTTAGTGCAGTTAAAAAATATCAGACAGATAAAGGCTTAGATGTTGATGGCGTTGTAGGTTCAGGTACTCGTGGTCAGTTGATTAAAGATTATAATGCATAATAAAATTAAAAGCGATAAGGTTTTTACCTTATCGCTTTTTTGTTATATTATATTGCCATTTGTGATAACAAATTTTACATTTATATTATCATCAAAAATAATTAAATCTGCATCGTAGCCTTTTTCGATTTTACCTTTTTTGTTGCCGAATCCTATAACTTCTGCGGGTGTTAAACTTGCCATTCTCACTGCTTCGTAAAGAGGGGTTTTAACTTCTTTATACATATTCCTTACACAGTCTTTAAGGGTTGCAACTGACCCTGCAAGAGCAGAGCGGTCCGAAAGCTTCATAGCACCATCTTCAAAAATAACACCCATTCCGTTTTCTTGCATATAAACTGTGTTTTCCTTAATATCACTTGCCGAAAATTCAAGTCCATCTGTTATCAAGTACATTTTTTCTACGCCTTTTGCTTTATAGATTAACTGTAAAAGACCTTTTGGCAAGTGTCTTAAATCACCAATAACCTGAGTAGTAATTTCGTCTAAAACAAGCCCTGCTTCCACAACGCCAGCAACTCTGAAAATACCTTCTTTAAAACAGGAGGTACAAGCATTATATATATGAGTAATATCACTATAGCCGTGCTTTACTGCTTCTTCTACTATTTCAAAACTTGCGGCAGAGTGAGCGACAGAAGCAACGATATTTCTTTTTCTTAATTTGTCGCCTAATTCAAGACAACCTTCTTCTTCAGGGGCAGCACCCATAATAAGAATTTTATCCCAAAGTTCAAATAATTCGTCTGGTGGATTTTTTATAGGATTTAAAATGTTTTCAGGACTCTGAGCACCTTTGTATTTAAGTGAAATGTAAGGACCTTCATAGTGGAGACCTAAAATATTTGCTTTTTTAGATTTTTCACTTGCTTCTTTAATTGAAAGTGTAACGTCTTTTAATTGAGATATTGGTGAAGCAAGAGTTGTAGGAACAATAGAGGTTGTACCATGTTTCAGGTGAGCTTCTGCCATATCAATTATATCATGGTAATTTGTGCTCATAGCACTTTTGTTACCACCACCATGAACGTGAATATCAATAAAACCAGGTGAAAGATAATTGCTATTCGCATCTATTATAGTGTCATTTTCACACTCGGAATATCTTTCAACAATATCAACTATTTTGCCATTGTCACAAAGTACAGTGGCGTTTCTTATTTTATCGGTAAAAATAATGTTTGCATTTTTTATAACGAGCATTTTTATTTACCCCTTTTTAGAGTGAGTATATTAAACCATATCTGGTTCGAGTTAAGATGCTTTTATTGTATTCTTATTTCTTAGTGGTGTCAATATTTTTTTGTGCGACTTAATGCGACAGAAAAAAGGTTTGAAATATTTTATAATTCAAATGGTGGTTTTATGAAAACAGTAATTTATCTGGATGTTTTAGTTGCTGTAAATATTCTTGTTACATATATAATGATAGTCTGCACACGTGTTATTGTAAAAAGTGATACTCATAAATGGGGTGTAGTGTTAGCGGTGTTTTTTGGTGGCGTGTCATCACTTGTGATTTTTTGGGAGAGTATGCCACTTTTTTTTTCTGTTGCAATTAAATTTCTTGGTGTGATTATAATTTCTTTCTCAGCGTTTTTGCCAAATACTAAAAAACAATTTATAAAAACAACACTTGGATTTTTGTTTGTGAATTTTTTATTTGGTGGGGTTATGTATTTTGTGGAACTGACTTTTAACCCTTCAAATATTTTTTATATGAATGGAACAGTTTATTTTGATATAAGCGTGTTGTTCCTTGTTTCAATGACGCTTGTTTGCTATGGTCTTTTATTGGCTTTTGACTTTTTTCTGAGAAAAAGAACTTCAGAAAAAACACTTTATAAAGCTACGATTTATTTCAGAGATAAAAGTGTTACACTTAACGCTCTTTATGATACTGGAAATCATCTTCAAGACGGCATAGAAGGGAAGCCAGTTGTAATAGTAGATTTAAAATCAATAAAAGACTTTTTTTCTCCCTCCGAAATTGAATATTTCAAAACTGACTCAATAACAAGCGACGTACCAGCA
>JAZNCY010000050.1:0-1525 GCA_045587825.1 Acutalibacteraceae bacterium | reverse complement strand
ACAGACGGAATTGCAACAACTAAATAATAAAGCGGACCTAAAAGAAGACATTGCCAGGTATGGCCGTATTCGTGAATTCTAACGTTATAAATCCACTCTTTTTTCTCCTTCTCATCACGGACAAATATAAAAAGTCCCATTGAAAGACCGCCGGCATTCCACGGCAAGTAAACTATATTAGCAAAGCCGAATTTACTGTGTTTATGCTTTAAAATTTTAGTACAGATTAAATATGCTATTCCGCCTACAATATTTACGGGGAGCCCCCAGGTCCATTGAATAACATAAAACAAAATGCTTTGTAATTTACTATATTTTCTTGCAGGTGTTGTTACCGTAATATCTATTTTTTCCATTACTCTGCCTCCGCTATTAACTTCTTTAATTCTTTTTCTTGTTCAATAAGAATTAAATAATTTCCTTGTATATCTTTTTCCAATCTGTGAACTTCTGTGTCACTTTCGTAAGTGCCAAGCCAGGTTTTTTCTAATTTATAGCCAGAAAGAAGCTCGCAACGCTCTCTTTCATATTCAGTTAAAGTAACTGTGCCATATTTATGCTTTGTTGCAATAGCCGCTCTTATCATTGTGTGGTCATCTTTAGTCATTTTAAAGCGTTTTAATAAGAGATATGCTATCGTAGCACTTATTGCAGGAAGAATGGCAACACATATTCTAAGACCCCACAAAGCTGCTTCAGTCTGCTCAATATAAACACCCTCATTACCTGTTACAAGTCCGAAAGCATCTAAAATAAGACCAACCAAAAATGTCATTACTCCGCCTATAACTTGTTTTATCATTGTGTTAAATGTGCCAATAACACCTTCACGGCGTCTGCCAGTTATAAGTTCATCAACGTCGGTTAAGTCTGGTAAAACGTTGTTACTTACAAATCCTAAACCACTCATACCAAACGGGTAAAACACTGCACCACCTAAAACCACAAGAACAAGTGTAAGTGTAACATTTCCACCAGGTGTTACAGGTTTTACAAAGAGTGCAAGTAAGAGACCTATAATCATAAATGGTGTGACAACTGCACCGCATTTACTTTTACCCTTTTTAATAGTAAGTGCATAATTAAGTGGGAAAGCTAATGTTTCAAATACGCCAGCAAATGCATTAAAAGTCGCATAATATTTATAAAGATTTGCAAGGTATGTTATGTAATAAACGGTGGTCGTTGAAAAGAAACTACGAGCCATTTGCCAGAAAAAAGACATTGCAAAATAATCACGGAATGACTTGTTCCTGAATACTTGAATATATTCATTTATTGCAAATTTTATATCAAGTGGTGGTAATTCTTCATTTAATGAACTTGGTTCTTTGCAAGTTTTGAATGTAGCAAAAACAGAACAACAGTAAACTACCGCAAGAACTATACCTGTTAATAAGAACGGCATTTTGGAGGCTTTTGAAAGACCGTCTGATGAACCGAATGCCCATAAAAATATTAAAAGAATAATATAAGATGGCACCATACCAACAGAGTTGAAGATGTAACTTACTGAAGTATATTG
>JAZNCY010000049.1:0-8125 GCA_045587825.1 Acutalibacteraceae bacterium | reverse complement strand
TGCTTTTTCGCCATAAACCCAAGGTTGAACAACCGCTCCGCCACGTTCTCTTAAATTGAGTCTATCTCTTAAAATATTATCAAGTCTTAAAATTTCTTCTTTTTTGCTGAATTCCTCATCGTCTTCCAATTTATATTCCGCCATATCAAGAAGAAGTGCATTTTCTTCAGAAAGCTCGTAATCAACATAATAAGGTGTGTCAAAAATCTCTTCTTTGTTTTCTTTTTTGCTGATTACGTTTTCTTTTTTACCATCCTCTAATTTATAAAGGAATGAATCATAGCCATAAATGTGTTCATTTATAACTGTTTTACCATTCATATATGTAACGTCTGCAGGATATTCTTCACCATTCTGTGTATTGTAAATGGTTACTTTATATTCACCCTCAAGAGTGATTTTAACATCTTTACCATTGTCAGTATCCTTATTGTGTGGTTCTTTTGAATGTGCTACAAAGAGCCATTTGCAATCGTTATCCTGACGAAGCTGATAAAGAAGATTGTCAGAGAGATTACCATTCGCAAAACGGAGTGTAACTGTTCTGTTTTCATCAAGGGCTGTTAAAACTGCAGCTTGTGAATACTCTGCATTAACGCTTCTTTCAAAGAGCTCTTTACCACGATTAGATTCTACCGCATCACAGAGTGTAGGTGCTGCACCTAAGAATATGAGCTTACCACCATTATTTCTGAATTCTTCAAGACGCTCTAAAGTTGAGCTTCTTAATGTTTCACAAGCAGGAACAACAATAGCGTCATATTCCATCTGACCAACCTTGAGTGGATTGCCACCTTTTTCGCAAAGAGTCGGGAAAAGAGATTCTGAAATAAAGTTGAAGTCTATGCTACCTTCTATAAGCCAATCTGTAAGCTGTTGGAATTTTTCGTCACAGCTGTCACGGAAAATAGCAGATTTATCATTCGGACCCCAGTGAAGCCAGAAGCTTTCAACAGGGTGAATTACACCAACCTTAACAATAGGTTTACCACGAGTAAGAGCAGTATTAACTCTTGCAAAATGGTCTTCAATTGCAGAGTATTCTTTCCACCAAGGAGATTGATATGAAATTGATGCAGGGTAGTCACGCTTTGCCTCACCTGCCATAGAATACCAGGAAAGATGTGGAACTCTTATTGTAATACCAAGAGCAGCTTGCCAGTCACCCTGATATTTATATGTTCTGAAATCACAATCCCAGCCTGTAACACCATAAAGCTCTGAAAGAATACCTTCATAACCAAACTGATGAACTGCAGATTGAGCTTGCTTTGCTGTTGTAAACTCTCTCAGATTGCAAAGCATATCTATACCAGGAAGCTGAAAACCTCTATAAGAGCGCATTGCCTCACCTAATGCTGCAGTCTGACTTTCAAGAGTTGGCTCTTCCATCATATGACCAGTTAAGGCAATATTATTTTCACCACACCAGTTACCTACTGTATCTGCAAAAGCATTTGCAAAAAGCTCTGCAATAAAATCGTGATAGCGGTAACGATGTATTGATGCTTTACTTCCTTTTAAATCCCAGAATATTTCAGGAAGTGTATCTAAAATATCTGCACCATATGCCTTTTTATAGAGTTCTTCAACACTATCAGTCCAAGGCATACAAACATCTTCTGTATCAAAAGAATTGTCAAAAACCTGTTTTCTTGTAAATTGTGGTTCGTCTGTGAATATTGCAGGAACAGTTTTATCGAATTCATCGCCGACTGTTTCTTTATATTTTTCGTGAGTAACTTCTACGAATTTTTTAACTGCATCAACACTTAATGTATCAAGATATGCCTGGTCATTATACCAGGAGCTTTTGCCGTGAACTTCTAAAAGTGCGTACCATTTAGTGCCCTTTGCTTCGTCGTTTTCGTTTATTCTTTTATAGCTTTCTAAATATCCGTCTTTATCTAAAACAACATCATAGCAAGCAAGGAGCTTACCGTTACCTGTTCTGCCACCTTCAGCTCTTGAATCGTTATTCTGTGTTACTTCGCCGTCTTTTTCTGTTGTAAAAAGAAGACATCTTGCACGGTATTTTTCATCTTTGGTAACAAGACCACCTGCTGCACCTGATGGCCAACGGTCCTCATCATAAAGCCAAGCAAGCATTTTTTCATTTTTTGCTTTTTCAACACAAGCTTTAACAAGTCCCATAAATTCTTCACTTAAATATTGATTTTTAAGACCTGTTCTTACGTGCATATGGAAACCGCCAAGACCCATTTCGTTAAAAATTTCAATTTGTCTTTCGAGTTCTTCCTTTGTTAAATAATCATTCCAAGCCCAGAAAGGCGTTCCTCTGTATTCGCTTGTAGGATTTTTAAAGAGTTCTTTACTTAATGTTTTTTCGGAATTCTTTTTATAAAGCATTTTTGTCACCCACGTTTTTTAAAAAAATAGAGTGCATATTAAATATGCACTCTCATTATATCATATCTTATAAGCTTTTTCTACTGGTACAGCGCATAAAATTCCACGCGCTTTACTTCTTAAGCCATATTTTTCATTAACATCTTCTAATATTCTTGCGCTGACATCTGCCGGAGCTAAAATTATG
This sequence comes from Acutalibacteraceae bacterium, assembly GCA_045587825.1. GTDB lineage: Bacteria > Bacillota > Clostridia > Oscillospirales > Acutalibacteraceae > DTU089. The sequence continues at coordinate 5,568 of JAZNCY010000049.1, read as the reverse complement.
ATGCTTTCTCTTTCTTCGTCTAATTCCATTTCTGTTATAGCATTAAGTTTTTCGCTCTCTGCAAGTCTGCCTTTAATAACAGTACCACCAGTTGCACCCGCTTTTTTTGCTACTTCCATTACAGAATCTGTATAACCACGGTTAACTGTTATCATTACAAGGTAATGCTTATGTTCATTTTTCATTACTGCTTCCTCCTGCAAAGATATTTCCTCTGGCAAATCGTGATTAAGCACTTCGGCAACTAATCTGTTTACTGCTAAAACGTTAAGCACAATCAGAAGTCCACCATATTTTGTGTAGCTTGAAAAGCTGTTGCCGAAATTCGCCATAAGTGAATTTATAGCTTTTTTAGATGCCATACTGAGAATAATATCTTTATCATTACTACCAAGACCAAAAATATCCATCATTTCAGTAGGTGCTGTGCCGTAGCCTACTATCTGCATATTCATTTTTATTTCTTGCTTTTCTAATAATTCAATAAGCTTGTGACCTTTTTCGGCTTCTACTATTGAGAGCATCATCATTACTTTTTTAGCCTCTTCACTCATTGTCACTCACCTCATTGAAATAAATTATATCGTCATCAAAAGACTTGAATTCCTCAAACACACGCTTCATTCTGATTTTTTTGTGAAGCTTACTGCTAAGACCTAAAACCTGAATTGTAATGAGTGGTGCTAACGCTATCATAGCAACAATACCGAAAGCATCGGTCATAACATTGCCACCGAGCATTTCACAGCTACCAACCGCAAACGGAAGTATAAATGTAGTTGCCATAGGACCACTTGCAACACCACCAGAGTCAAAAGCAATAGCTGTGTAAATAGGTGGAACAAAAAATGATATTATAAGTGCAACCATATATCCGACTATTAAAAATGGTAAAATCGGAATTCCTGTTAAAACTCTTAAAAGAGCAATAGCAACAGAAGTACCTACACCAATAGAAAGTGCTAAACCAATAGCTTTTTGTGAAATAGCACCATTTGTAATTTCAGAAACCTGTTTTTTAAGTGAATGAACTGCAGGCTCTGCCGAAACAACAAAGTAACCAATGACTAATCCTATTGGCACTAAAAGATATTTTAAACTGCTACCAGCAATTTCTGCACCCAAAAGCTTACCCGCAGGCATAAAGCCAACGTTTGCACCTGTTAAGAATAAAACAAGTCCAATATAAGTATAAATAAGACCAACTGAAATTCTTAAAACCTCGTGCTTTAAGAAACGACGGGTGAATAACTGGAAAATCACAAAAATTGCAACAATAGGTAAAAATGCAACGGCAACCTCTTCCATATATTTAGGAATAAAATTGACGAATTGTAAAAAGGCATCCTTTGTAGTTTCCACTACCGGAATTATTGTTTCACTTGTTTCTGATTCAGGTTTAAAGCAAATGCTTAAAACAAGAACAGAAAGAATAGGACCAATACTGCAAAGCGAAACGAAGCCGAAGCTGTTTTCCATTGATTTTTTGCTTTTACTCATTGATGACATACCTGCACCAAGCGCCATTATAAAGGGCACAGTTATAGGGCCGGTTGTAACTCCACCTGAGTCAAATGCAGTAGGAATAAAATCATCAGGTGCAAAAAACGAAAGTATAATTATCGCAAGATAAAAGAATATTAAAAGCTTAGGTAAATGAATGCTTTTTCTTGCACGAAACAGTGCAACGCTTAAAAACAAACCTACACCAATAGCAACACATATTATAAGCACCATATTTGGAATTGATGGTACTTGCTCTGCTAACACCTGTAAATCAGGCTCTGAGATTGTAATAAAAACACCTAAAATAAAGCAGATTATTAATGGTGCCCAGATTCTTCTTGCCTTACCTATTTTAATACCTATGCTTTCACCTAATGGCTCCATAGAAATACCTGAGCCAATAGTAAAAAAGCTCATACCAAAAATAAGTAGTAATGTACCAAATAAAAACAGAACTAACACACCTGCATTTATTGGTGCTAAGCTTACACTTAAAATAAGCACTATTGCCGCAATAGGTAAAACCGAAAATGCTGATTCTTTTAGTGATTTTAAAAGATGCTTCAAGATTTACCTCCTCAAAATTTATTTTTAACAATTAGTTTTCTTCCATAATACTTAAATATGATGGTCTTATAATTTTATCAGCACAAACTAATTCTTCAATTCTATGTGCAGACCAGCCTACAATTCTTGCAATCGCAAAAATTGCTGTGTAAAGCTCCTCTGGAATACCGAGCATATCATAAACAAAACCACTGTAAAAATCTACATTAGGACTTACACCCTTATAAATTTTACGTTTTTGTGAAATCAACACTGGTGCCAGCTCTTCAATATTTTCATAAAGCGTTAAATCTCTTTCCCTGCCCTTTTCTTTAGCAAGTGCTTCAACATAGCTTCTGAAAACACGCTCTCTCGGGTCAGAAAGAGAATAAACAGCGTGACCCATACCATAAACAAGACCTTTTTTGTCAAACGCTTCTTTATCAATAATTTTTGCAAGGTATGCTTTTACCTCTTCTTTATCTGTTACATCCTTTACATTGGCTCTTATATCATCCATCATTTCCATAACTTTAATATTAGCACCACCGTGCTTAGGACCTTTTAATGATGACATAGCCGCCGCTATGGTTGAGTAAGTATCAGACCCAGCAGATGAAACAACTCTTGTTGTAAAGGTTGAGTTATTACCGCCACCGTGCTCCATATGAAGAATAAGTGCAGTATCTAAAACCTTAGCTTCTGTCTTTGTATATTTTTTATCAGGACGAAGCATCATAAGAAGATTTTCTGCTGTTGAAAGCTCGGGGTCAGGACGATGAATAATCATACTCTCCTGAAGCTCTGAATAATTGTAAGCGTGATAAGCATAAATTGCTAAAAGTGGAAATTCTGCAATAAGCTGAATGCACTGCCTTAAAACGTTATCAACTGACGTATCAAGTGCCTGTTTATCGTAAGAAGCAAGTGTTAAAATACTTCTTGTAATAGAATTCATTATATCAGCAGTTGGTGCTTTCATTATAACGTCACGTGTAAAATTCTGTGGCAAGCACCTTAAATCACCTATATGCTTACTGAATTCTTTTTCTTGCTCTTTTGTGGGCATTTCACCAAGAAGCAATAAATATGAGATTTTTTCAAAACCTAATTCATCTTCGCCTAAACTATTTATTAAATCCTGTACCTTGTAGCCACGATACCAGAGCTCGCCATCACAAGGCACTTTTTCTCCATTAACTGTTTTACTTGCCACAATTTTTGAAATATTTGTAAGACCTGTAACAACACCATTACCATTAATATCACGAAGCCCTTTATTGACCGAGTGCTTAGCGTATAATTCGGGGGCAATTTTATCGTGCACTCTTACAACCTCTTCTTTACTTTTTGCATAGTTTATAAAGTCCTGAAAACTCATAATATCACTTCCTTTAAAATGGTTTGAAATTTTATTTTAATACAATTATACTGTATAATTATAAATTTTACAATCTATACCAATAAAATGTTATAGAAAATTTATAGTTTATTAAAAAACACACCTGTAACTACTATGCTACAGGTGTGTTTGAATAATTATCAGCTTAAATCAAAGCCAGAACATTCTATAAAATAATTCGCCTAAAATAGTTTTTCTTATTTTATCAACAACTGTTGTGAATACTTTTTCAATAGCACTCATTGGTTCTGGCTCTGGCATCTCTATAATTTTTGCTTCCATATTTCCATCATCGCAAACGAATGGCTGTGACATTACAATACCACCCTCGTTTTTAATCTGAAAACGAACATAAGGGCCTAATTTTTCACTATTTTCTCTTAAATTGAATGTATTGCCTGTTGCAATAATTTCACCGTCAGAAATCCATTCAATTGTTTCATAATTATTCGCTGTAACTGTAATAATATCTTGTTCTTCGTCAACTATTATTTTTTCAATTTTTGCATAATCTCCGTTACCCTCAAACTCGTCGCCCATTTCATTTTTTGCAATTCGTGAGCAAGCAAAGAACGTACCATTTTCCATAGCTGTTCTTAAAGCTTTGTTTGAAAGCTCAGGCATAAGCATAATTTCAGCTGTAACGCCAATGTTTTCTATGACGTGAGAGTCATCGTTAGAAAATCCCCACGCAACCTTGCCACGTGGCACTGTATACATTAAAACATTATCCCAAAGAATTCTGTCTGCACCAGCAACGGTATCTCTTTCATTGAATATTTCCATACCAACACAAGAGTCATACTCTAAAAGTGGCTCAATAAAAGTCTTTAAATAATTATAGTCCTCTGCTCTTTCGCGATTACCATTTACTGAATAGAAATCGCCTGGGTGAGCAATAAATGAAATACCGTCTGCTTCGTGTGTTGCTTTAATAGGAGAAATGTAATCCTCCTCTTCACCCCAGTCACCCTGAAATGCACCACAGAAGAAACCGTTAACGTGGTTTTTTCTCATAACAACGCCATTCATTTCAATACCCTGATTAACATCGAGCATTGGTCTGCCGTCACGACCTACACCAGTAGTAATTTCTTCATAACGTTCTTTTGAAACAGGGCTTAAATCGTAGAAAAGCTTATTGTAACCAATAATTGGCAACATTTCGGGCATTTCGTCCCAGCCCTTATTTACTACACCGTGGTCTGTAATTGCAAGAATATCGTAGTTTTGTCTGTAATATTCTTCAACAACGTCCTTTACATCCATCCCACCATCACTGTAAAGAGTATGAGCGTGAAGCTGTGTTTTATATTGATTAAAGGTATCCCAATCAACAGTTTCATAAGGACTCTTTATAGTATATGAAACCTTTTCTGTTGCAAATACAGAAATTGAAAAAATATTAAGTAATGCAAACAAAGCTAATAAAAGTGAAACTATCTTTTTTGTTTTCACAAAGCCCACCCCTTAAATAAGAAACATTATAATAAAGTCATTATACTAAAAAAACAAAAACAATGCAATAATTAATTAATGTTTTGTGTAATTTTGTAAAACCAAAAAGTTCCTCATTTTGATTTTTTTATCTAAATATTGAGCGAAACTGCTTTTTTTCTAAAAAAACGCCCCAAATATTGTGTTTTTCTCAAAATTTTTAATTTTTATTACACAAAGCGAGTTTTTTCGACAAACAAATTGTGTATAATTCAAATGTCAGTTAAAACTGATAAATTAATTTTAAAGGGGTCGTATAAAATGTTATTAAGAAAAAAGTTTTATTTACAAATTGAGTATCATTGGTATTGCATAAATCTTCTTAAAAAGCAATTAAATGATTCCAATGAAACACAAAAGCAAAAAATAAACGGTAAAATAAACTACCATAAACAAAGAGCACTCTCACTTTCTCTACAATATGAAATTCTTATAGGACTTCGAAACGAAAATGGGATGTTCTGTTAAATAAAATATAATAAGCCTTTCAGACTTTTAAAATCTGAAAGGCTTATTTTTTATTTAAACAACTCTTCTTTATAATTGTTTTCTCTTTTAAACATAAAAACATCGCCGTCTTCTGTGCCATTCACTGTGCCGAAAACACCATCAACGTA
>JAZNCY010000048.1:0-8764 GCA_045587825.1 Acutalibacteraceae bacterium | reverse complement strand
GGGATACTGAGTATTTTAAGATTTTTAATTTTTAAGTTTATAAGCTTTAAAGAAGAAAAATTTACGCTGATTTTACCGGTTTTTTCTGAAGATGAAGAAATTTTCAGAAGAATTGAAAATTTAAGAGAGTTTCTGGAGTTTTCGGGAATACATAAGAAATGCACCGTAGTAATTATAAACTACGGCGCAGAAAAATGGTTTTTAGAAAAAATTCAAGAGAATTATGGATATTACGGATTTTTAAAAATAATAGAAGCAGATGAAGCAGGGGATGCTTTGCAAGAAATTATCCGTTAGAAATATTAAATAACTTAAAAGCATTGTTATTAGCAGTGGTGAGAATTTCTTCTTTTGTAAGATTTTTCACTTCTGCTATTTTTTCTGCTACAAAAGAAATATATGTGCTCTGGTTTCTTTTACCTCTCATAGGTACAGGGCTCATATATGGGCAGTCAGTTTCTAAAAGGAGCCTGTCTAATGGCAAGTTTTCAGCAACCTCTAATGGTACACGTGCATTTTTAAATGTAACAGCACCACCAAGACCGATATACATACCTAATTTAAGAACTTCTTTCATAACCTCAACACTACCAGAAAAGCAGTGAAGTACGCCTTTTGGCTTGTATTTTTTGAGAATTTCTAATGTGTCATTATGAGCATCTCTTGAATGAATAATAACAGGTAAATTTAATTCATTTGCTAATATAACCTGCTCTGTAAAAATTCTTTTTTGCTCTTCTTTATTGTCTTTTACCCAGTAATAATCAAGACCAATTTCACCAATAGCAACACATTTTTTGTGCTTTGCAAGTGCTCTTATTTCTTCGAGATAATTCGCATTTACTTTGTGTATTTCTTCAGGGTGAAAACCTACAGCACAGTACATAAAATCATATTTTTCTGAAAGTGCAATAGAGTTTTTAGATTCTTCTATATCTGTACCGCAATTTATTACACCCAAAATGCCCGACTCAGTAAATGAGTCGAGCAAATTAGTTCTGTCTTCATTAAATGCTTTATCGTTATAATGAGCGTGAGTATCAAAAATGAAGTCCATAAATTATCCTAACATAGTACCAGCAGGCATACCATCAACAAAGAGAACTTTAATATCATCTTCAGTAATTTCACCCGCTAAAACCATACCTTTACTTTCAACACCACAAAGTGTTCTTGGTTTAAGGTTAGCAACAATAACAACACTCTTGCCAATAAGGTCTTCCGGTTTGTACCACTGAGCAATACCAGATGCAACTGTTCTTGGCTCTTTTGTGCCGTCATCAAGTGTAAGTTTTAAAAGTTTTTTAGCCTTTTTAATTGGTTCGCAGTCAATAACCTTTGCAACACGAAGTTCAACTTTAGCGAAGTCATCAAATTCAATTTCTTTAAGACCGATAATTGTTTTTTCTTCTTCCTCTTCTTTTACTTCAGGAAGAGATGCTTCAATTTCAGCTAAAGTCTTTTCAACGTCAAGACGGTTGAAGAGTGGAGTTGCTTCGCCAACTTTGCAACCCGCTTCTAATTTACCAAAGCTTTCAAGTGACTTGAGGCAATCAATATCACAATTGATTTGTGAGAGAATAGCGTCACTTGTAGTAGGCATAAATGGTTTTAAGAGTACTGCAATAAAGCGGATTGATTCAAGTAAGTTATAAAGCACAGTACCAAGACGAGCTTTTTTCTCTTCATCTTTTGCGAGTGCCCAAGGCATTGTTTCATCAATATATTTATTGCAACGTTTTGCAAACTCAAATATTTTTGAAATAGCATCGCTAATCTTGTAGGTGTCAAGAAGCCTTGTAACCTCCGGAAGAACAGAAAGAGCCATTTCTTTTAATTCTTTGTCTAATTCTTCTTCTGCAACAGGTGCTTGAATTACACCATCAAAATACTTGTTATTCATAGCAATAGTACGATTAACAAGATTGCCTAAGGTATTTGCAAGGTCTGAATTAAAACGCTCGATAATTGTACTGTAAGTGATAGAACCATCTTGTGCGTGTGGCATTTCTGAAAGAAGGTAATAACGAACTGCATCAACACCAAAGCGATTGCAAAGGTCATCAGCATAAATTACGTTACCACGTGACTTTGACATTTTATCTTCACCAGAAAGAAGCCAAGGGTGACCAAAAACTTGTTTTGGAAGTGGCTCGCCTAATGCCATAAGCATAATTGGCCAGTAAATTGTGTGGAAACGAAGAATATCTTTACCGATAATGTGAACATCTGCTGGCCAGTATTTTTTATACATATCTGTGTATTCTTCAGTATTATAACCAAGACCTGTAATGTAGTTTGAAAGTGCATCAATCCACACATAAATAACGTGTTTGTCATCAAAGCTTACAGGTACGCCCCATTTGAAAGAACTTCTTGAAACACATAAATCCTGAAGACCAGGTTTTATGAAGTTGTTTATCATTTCCTTTTTACGACTTTCAGGGTAAATGAAGTCTGGGTTTTGTTCAATGTATTCTTCTAATTGCTTTTGATATTTACTTAATTTGAAGAAGTAAGTTTCTTCTTTTTCTTTTCTTACTTCTCTGCCACAGTCAGGGCATTTGCCATCCACTAACTGTGTTTCTGTAAAGAAACTTTCGCAAGGTACACAGTACCAGCCTTCATATTCACTTTTGTAAATATCGCCTTGCTTATAAAGCTTTTCAAAGATTTTTTGTACTGATTTTTCGTGGTCTTCGTCAGTTGTACGAATGAATTTATCATAAGTTGTGTTAAGGCAATCGCAAACGTCTTTGATTTCGCCTGCAACCTTGTCAACATATTCCTTTGGCGAAATACCAGCTTCTGCAGCATATTCTTCAATTTTTTGACCGTGCTCATCAGTACCAGTCTGGAAAAATACATCATAACCCTGCATTCGCTTGAATCTCGCAAGAGCATCAGCTAAAACGATTTCGTAAGAGTTGCCTATATGAGGCTTTCTTGATGTGTAAGCAATAGCAGTTGTAATATAATATGGCTTTTTTCCCATTGTGCTTTTCATTCCTATCTTATAGAGAGTATTAATATAATTATTCAGAAACTAATTCGATTGTTTTCTCTTCAATTCCCGAAGCGTTTATTGTAATTTTAATTTTACCTTTTTTGTCGGTAGTTCTAACCCAGAATGCTCTGTCACCACCAATAAGTGGAAATTCAGTAGGGCCAATAACAGTAGCAGGTCCGTCAACTGTAACTTTAACAGAGCTATCAGCAAACGGAACTCTGTTGCCGTTCTGGTCTTTAACTACAAGTTCAATTCTTGTAGCATCATAAGTGTCGCCTTGCTTTAAAGTACTTGAATCTGCATTAACTTCTAAATGAAGTGACTCAACCGCAGTTCTTATAACTGTAGCAACACATTCGCCATCCTTGTAGCCTTCAAATCTATAAGTGATTTGTTCTTCACCCCAACCACCGATGTACTTTGTAACAAGGTCAAACATTCTGTTAAATGAAAGTCTGCCTGTAATCATAGCGGCACCGGCAAGAAGGAAGTTGTGAGGTGGCATTTTAAATTGTTCCATCTGAGCTGCAACAAGTGCAGGCTTTAAAATAGAAGCAGTTGTTTCGTCTAAATTATCAACTTCTGTTAAAGCATCACCAATGAAGTCAGCTGCAATTACTGGTGGGTGTGGAAGATTTTTAAATGGTGATTCGTTAGGATAAACTGTACTTGTATATTTACCATTTTTATAAAGTTTAACATAGTCACAGTTTGAATAAATGTAAACCTTACCAATAACACCGCCTGGGTGCTCACCTATATCCATAGCAGAAGTAACTTCTAAATATGGTTCGTTTTCTTGTTGTGAACGATAAACCGCTGCACCTAATTTTGGCACACGGAACATATCTGTAACACCGTGATAGCATATTTTGTCACCGCTACCAAAGTCCTTGTGAGTATTGTAGTCTGCCATACACCAGCCGATAGCACCGCTGATTCTGTCGTTACCATAAGCTGTGTTAAGAACCCTTGTGTGTCTTAAAGCGTGTTCAGTTCTTAAAGCCTCACGGTCAAATGATTTTGTAGGGAACATATGACCATTGTGCTCTGTAACTAAGTATGGAGCATTAAAGCCTGTAACAATAGCAGGAGGTAAAAGGTGAACAGCGCCACCTGAGTGCGAAAAGTCATTGTATGTGTAAACGTCTTCAAGTAAATGGCTTCTTGGAATATTTCTTACGCCACCTGTCTGACGTGTGTTATCGAGAGAGCGAGCCATTTTATTTGTTTCGGTGTAGAATTCGTCGCAGTCGAGACCTTCGTTAACACGAACACCCCAAAGAATTACTGATGGGTGGTTTCTGTCACGGATAACCATTCTCTTAACGTTGTCAAGGCAGATATCACGCCATTCGCCTTCACCCAAGAACTGCCAGCTTGGCATTTCTGTAAATACTAAAAGACCGATTTCGTCACAGCGGTCGAGGAAGTGAACACTGTTAGGGTAGTGTGAGGTTCTAACAAGGTTTACACCTAATTTATATTTAAGTAAATCAGCATCTGCTTTCTGAACATTTTCAGGCATAGCATAACCAACGTAAGGGTAGCTCTGGTGACGGTTAAGACCACGGATTTTAATCTTTTTACCATTAAGGTAGAAGCCGTCTTTTCTGAATTTAACTTCTCTGAAGCCAAAACGTACTTTATATTCATCCTCGCCATTAAATGAAACGTAAAGGTTGTAAAGCTCAGGGTTATTAATATCCCAGAGTTTAACGTTTTCTACTGCCCATTTAGCATTGATAACAGAGCCTTTAACTTTGCATTCTTTTTCGCCTATTACTGTGCCATCTTTTTCTAAACGGAATTTAAGAGTGCCCTCAGTACTCTCTGAGAAAGTAACATCCATATCGAGAACTTTTTTAGGCTGATGAATATTAAAAGTTCTTACAAATACATCTTTAATATAGATTTCTGAAACTTCTTCAATCCATACTTCACGGTAAATACCACCGTAAACTAAGTAGTCAACAACGTTACCGAAAGGTGGAATTTCTGGTCTTTCAGTTGAGTCTAATTCAACTACTAAAACGTTATTCTTTTTATTTACAACTTCTGTAATATCAAATGAAAAACGGTTGTAAGCACCTTTGTATTCACCGATAAATTCATCATTTAAGTAAACTTTTGAGTAAACAGCCGCACCTTCAAAGTGAAGAATATATTTTTTACCATCTTTCTTTGGTAAATCAAATTTTTTACGGTAGCAGCTTACGAACTGATAGCATTTTTCATCAAAATAGTTAAAAGGAATTTCTTTATTAGCGTGTGGGATATCTACTGTTTCAAAAGCTTTGTCGTTGTATTTTGAAGCAGTCATTTCTTCTCTGAATTCAGGGGAATATTTCCAACTGAAGTTAAGTGGATATGAATTACGCATTTTATCACCTTTTTCGTCTTTTTTATGGCACACATTATACCATTATAATGATTGTAATTAGTCGAAACGCAGTCGCGTTTCGTAAAAGCCGATTTTATCGGCTTTTAGCAAAATTGTTTTTCATAAATACAATTTTGCATTACATTCATTGAAAGGATTATAGTCGAATTTTCAAAGAAAATTCGATACCAAATCTTGTATTTGGTATCAAAACAGTGTATCTTACACTGTTTTGACTAACTATAATCGTTATATATTAAAATATATTTTATACTATTATAATAGCAATGTCAACTTAAAAAACTTAAAAGCTCGTGTTTGTTGTTAGAGACTTTTTCTTCAACTACACTTTCTAAAAGATAATCTAATTTTTTGCCGATTTCTTCGTTTTTAAATCCGAGTTTAATTAAATCGTTTCCGTCTATTTTTAATTGACCAACAGTAACACATTCATTATTTTCTTCAATCTCTTTAAGCCAGATTAAAACCTGTTCTGATTCTTTACTTATATCTCTGTAGCTTTCGGAGAGAGCACCACGGTCACTCTTTTTAATAATAAGTAAAGTTCTTACGTCTTCTGAAGTTAATATTTTCATTTTCTTTTTTAATTCTATTTTTGTTTCTGGTGGCTCAAAATCGTGGTGACTTACTAAAAATGAAACACGATTAATAGTCTTTTTATCAAAACGAAGTCTTGTTAAAATTTCTTTTGCCATTTCACCACCGACAGTGGCATGATTTTTAAACGTGCTGTCGCCATTTTCGTTTAGTTTATGTGTAGGCACTTTTCCTAAATCGTGCAAGAGCATAGTAAGTCTTAATATTTTATCCTGTGGAATAGTATCAACAGTATGACAAATATGCGTCCATACGTCAAAGCTATGCTTTTTGCCGTATTGCTTAAAGTTAATGCAAGGCTCGATTTCTGGAATTATAATTGCAAACACATCAGCGAATTCCGTTAAGATATTAAAAACATTATTACCAAGAAGTAATTTATTAAGTTCAACAGAAATTCTTTCAACAGAGATGTTTTTTAAAAGTTCTTTTTGCTTGTGTATTGCTTTTTTAGTTTCTTCTTCAATATTAAAATTTAAAGTAGAAGCAAAGCGTAACGCTCTCATAATACGAAGCCCATCTTCTTTAAAGCGTTCTTCTGCATTACCCACAGTTCTTATTGTTTTATTTTCTATGTCAGAAAGTCCATTATGAAAATCTACAAGACCAGTTTTTTCTGAGTATGCTAAGGTGTTTACTGTAAAATCACGTCTTTTTAAGTCCTCGTTTAGATTTCTTGTGAAAGAAACGTTTTCGGGATGGCGGTTGTCGGAGTATTCACCATCAATTCTGAAAGTTGTAACCTCAATAGCTTCGTGATCTTTTATAATTGAAACAGTTCCGTGTTTAATACCAGTATCAATAATTTTTTCACTTTTAAAAAGCTCTTTTGTTTCTTCTGGCATAGCAGAAGTAGTAATATCCCAATCACCTGTGGGAATACCCATAACGCTGTCACGGATGCTGCCACCTACACAATAAGCTTCAAACCCATTTTGCCAAAATGTTTCAAGAATGTAATTTATTTTTTCAGGAATTTTAATGTTCATATTTACTCCCTTTGCTATTTAAAGAGTGTTGTAATGTCTAATATTATCGCCCTAAATTGTGCTTATGTCAACAAAAATTTGAAAAAATACACAATATTTATGAATGGTAAGAGAAAAAGCTAAAAGTTACAAATTGTAATTTTTGCATTTTTTACAAAATGTTAATAAAAAATATACAACAGGTGTTGAATAAAATACAGAATACAGTGGTATTTGGTCGATTTTATGCGAGTGGTTTGTGCAATATTAACAAATTGTATCACCTTAAATTATTTGACAATACCAAAAAAATGGATATAATACATCTTGCCATAGGATAAGAGCGATATTTTTGTTCATAGTTTTACATTGAATTTACAACTCAGTGTTTAATTGTGCATAAGAATATCTATTAACAGCAATCAATATAAATTAAATAAAGATTGCTTGTTTAAGGAGTATTTATACCATGACAAAATTTAAAAAAGGCGAAATGGCAGTGCATTTACCTAACAGGAAGTTAGCACTTCTTATGGTAGTAGTATTATTCTTCGTTTCAGTTACTGCATTCGCTAAGCCAGGCAAATCTTATGATGTTAAGATTAAGGACGGCGAAAAAGTTATTGTTACTCGTACCCGAGAAACAAAGCCAGAGGCAATTCTTGAAGAAAATGATATTTTATTCAATGAAGCTTATGGTGACAAATTAGACCTTGCAGAGTTTAAGGCTGGGGAAGATGAAACAGTAATAAAAATAAACAGAGGTGTAAGCGTGTCCATTACTAATTATGAGGGCTCGACTTATGCAGTGTTTGCTTCAGGAACAGTCAGTGATGCTATTAAAATGGCAGAAATTAAGCTTCCTGAAGGGGCATCAGTAAACTATTCATTAGATGAACCACTTGTAGAGGGAATGGAAATTGAAGTTTACGGTGCTTATGATATTAAGATTAAAATAGATGGCGCAGTTTACGAAAGAACTGTTTCAGGTAAAACAGTAGGCGACGCTATTTCTAAGGTTGACCTTAATATCAGTGATGATGACCAGACAAAGCCGGGTGAAAATACACCGCTTATGAATGGCATTGTAATTGAAGTTATAAAAGTTAAAACAAAGGTTTACACAGTTACTGAAAAGCTTTCATTTAATACTAAATACCTTTACACTGATGCTTTGGCAGCAGGTAAATCACGTGTTAAACAAGAAGGTCAGAACGGTGTAAGAGAAATCACTTATAAAGAGTCATATATCGGAGACGTTCTTATTGACCGCGTTGTAAAAGAGTCAAATATTACAAAACGTCCTGTTGATAAGATTATTGAAGTTGGTACAAAGGCAAACGTGAAGCCTTCAACAACACCATCTTCTACACCAATAAGTGACCTTGCAGTTCCATCCTATGTTAATATAGGTGCAAACGGCATTCCTACAAATTATAAAAAAGCAATTAATGCTAAAGCTACTGCTTACTGTATGCCTGGTGGAATAACATCAACAGGTGAAAAAGTAAGAACAGGTTATATTGCAGTTGACCCTAACGAAATTCCTTATGGCACAGAAATGTATATTGTTTCTGCAGATGGCAAACGTGTTTATGGCTATTGTATAGCTGCTGACACAGGTGGTTTTATTAACAGCACAGACTGGACAGTTGACCTTTATATGGATACTGAACAGGAGTGTGTTAACTGGGGTAGACGTGACATCATTATTTATATCTTATAATAGAATGAGACTATGCAAATTTTAAAGAAAATTTGCATAGTCTCATAAGTTTTTGCAAT
>JAZNCY010000047.1:0-5769 GCA_045587825.1 Acutalibacteraceae bacterium | reverse complement strand
AAAGCCGACTTTATCGGCTTTTCGCAAAATTGTTTTTCGTAAATACAATTTTGCATTACAGTCATTGAAAGGATTATAGTCGAATTTTCGAAGAAAATTCGATACCAAATATATGATTTGGTATCGAAACAGTGTAATTTTACACTGTTTCGTCTAACTATAATCGTTATACGTCAGTATGACTGCGCCAAAGAAACACCTTACTGCACCAAAACCTTTACAATTTTAGGTGCAAGCAGTTTTGTAAGACAAAAAAATTTTTCAGTAACAAGGAAAAACTCGCAGGAATACTGACGTATTTCAAGAGTTTTGACGCTGTTAGTGGGAATTTTTGTCTTCCAAAACCGTGCGGTGTTCGGCTCCCGTCACCTTAATTTAGAAAACCATCTCAAAAGAGATGGTTTTCATTTTTCTTAGTATTTGAAATCTGTGATGCGAACTGTGTTGATAAGCTCTTGTTTATCAATCGTGATTTGCTTGATACCCATAATCTTACCAGCACCCTGTATAGCAACATTCATATATTGTTCAACAGAAACAAGCTCATTTGTCTTTGTGTTGTAAACAATAATTGCTGTACAATCGTGATATGTAAGGCTGAATGTAACATTTTTAATAACAGCCTGAACTGCACCACCATTGATTGTGTTATCAATATCAGCTTTAGCAAGTGGTGAGAACATAGCACCTGTGTTACTTGGAGAGGAAGAAGCGCCCTCTGCCATTGGTTCTGGATTTTGTTCATCGTTAAGAACGATAGTCACCTTTGCCTGGTCATTACCTAAATCTTCATATTTATAAGATTTAATAGCACTTACATCTGTAAGATAGCAACCCTTTTCACATTTGTAAACAGGGAACCATCTCATATCGCTACCAGCCTCTTTAACTTCTGGTTCTGCTTCTGCAGCCTCTTTAGAAGTCATAATACCAAGTGAGTCAACCAAGTTAAGAAGTGTACCAACAAGACCTTCACCCTCTGAAATAACACGACTATTAGCATCTGAAGGAAGCTCTTGATATTCAACTTTTGTATAAGCTGGTTTGTCTGCTTTTGCCTTATTCATTACTTTTGTGTAAATTTCAAGACATTCTTTCGCAGATTTTGTCTGGCCCGCTGGTTTATTATCACCAGCTGGTTTGTTTGCATCTGGTGTTGTAGCTGTGCCACCCGGTGTTGTCTGAGTTGTGCCGCCTGGTGTTGTAGAAGTTGTACCACCTGGTGTTGTAGAAGTTGTACCACCTGGTGTTGTAGAAGTTGTGCCACCTGGTGTTGTAGAAGTTGTGCCACCTGGTGTTGTAGAAACAGTACCGCCTGGTGTTGTAGAAGTTGTGCCACCTGGTGTAGTAGCTGTACCATCCTGAACAACAGTAGTACCTGAGCCACCTTTTGCAAGAATAACAACTGAAGCTATTGAAACAGCATTACTTGTAATGATTGTGAAGAACAAAGCAATACTGAGGATAATAGCAACAACTTTTAAGTCTGAACTTTTCATTGGAATTATACCCCTTTCAATTTCTGCCCACAACAATAGGCATATTACTCAATAGTAATAGATTACCTTAATTTTCTAAAAAAGTCAATACCATATTTAACATATTGTCAAATATTACAAAAAAGACCAACTCGTTTGCACGAATTGGTCTTATGTAGTTCATTTCACAAATTAATATTGGAAATTGTAGTATTTAGCGTTGAATGAAAGAGCACCTGAAGCTGAAATATCGCCGAACACTGCAACACTAAGGTCTGCTTTAATATCACCAACACCATAGTGAGTAATATCAACAAATTGACCTTTTGAGTTCATTGTTGCTGTAATTGTGTATGCCTTGTAATTGATTTCACCATCAAGATTTTTAACAACCTTTGAAACTGTAGCGTCTTCTGTAACAGTTTTCTTAACGTCGTTAATATCAAGGAATTCTTTTGACATTTTAACAAGACCGTCAGCATCCTGATATGAAGGGTTAACCTGGTCGTTCATAACGATTGTAACAATGTAAAGGTCGCCTTCTTTTTTAGCTGTTGCACTCTTTACATATTTCTTATCACAATCACTTGGAGGCATACGGTTTTTAGCATCATCTGAACCTTTAGCGTTAACCTTTTCTTCTGCTTCTGATTCCGGGGTCATAAACTTGTTAATAATACCTGTAAGTGTATTAGCAAGAGAATCGCCACCCTTGCTGAGTTGGAGAGCACCTTCAACTGACTGCCAACCTTTTTTAGTGTAACCAGCTGCACCTTTTTGGTTGATTTCTTTAGCAGCCTTCTGGTAAGCACCGAGTGGGTCTTTTAAGATTGGGTCGTTTGAAGCATCTGCATTACCTGCATTATCTGCTGGTTTGTTTGCATCTGGTGTTGTTTGTGTTGTGCCACCTTGTTGAGTTGTACCATCTGGTGTTGTAGAAGTTGTACCACCTGGTGTTGTAGATGTTGTGCCACCTGGTGTTGTCTGTGTACCAGCATCTGGTGTTGTCTGAGTTGTGCCACCCTGTGGTGTTGAAACTGTGCCACCAGGAGTTGTAGCTGTTGTGCCACCTTGTGGTGCCTGTGTACCAGTCTGAACAGCAGCACCTGTGCCACCTTTTGCAAGAATAACAACTGAAGCTATTGAAACAGCATTACTTGTAATGATTGTGAAGAACAAAGCAATACTGAGAATAATAGCAACTACTTTTAAATCTGAGCTTTTCATTGGTAAAAATACCCCTTTCGAAAATTCTGGAAAAATCCATATAATTTTTTATATTACAGAATAAAGATACATTAAAATCGCAAAAAAGTCAATATTTTTTCGACAATTCATTAACGATTTGTAAAGTTTTTTCAAAAATCGTCAAAAAGTCTAAACTAAATCAGATTTTTTGTGCATTCCATATATCTTTAGCATATTCATTAATAGCTCTGTCAGCAGCAAATCTGCCTGAATTTGCTATATTAGAAAGCATCATCTGGTTCCATTTTTTCTTATCTTTGAATGTTTCAACCATTTTTTGCTGAGCACGTCTGTAATCAGCAAAATCTGCAAGAACCATAAATGGGTCGTGGTGCATAATTGTACCGCTGATATCTGAGAAGTTCTGACCGTTAATCCCACGAGAAATAAAATCAAGCACTTTTCTTATATCTTCATTGTTATTATAGTAGTTCATTGGGTCGTAGCCACGACTTCTTAAAGAGTTAACCTCTTCTGTTCTCATACCGAATAAGAACATATTATCATCGCCAACTGACTCGTGAATTTCAACATTAGCACCATCAAGTGTACCAATAGTAATAGCACCATTCATCATAAGCTTCATATTACCAGTACCACTTGCCTCTTTACCCGCAAGAGAAATCTGCTCTGAAACGTCTGCTGCCGGCATAAGCTTTTCAGCATTACTTACGTTATAATCTTCAACATAAAGAACCTTAAGTCTGCCTTTAACGTCTGGGTCATTATTAATTAAATCAGCAAGTGCTAAAATGAATGAAATAATTCTTTGTGCTACGTGGTAGCCAGGAGCAGCCTTCGCACCGAAAATATATGTGTGTGGTGTAAACTCTGCATCTGGATTTTCTTTAATTGTAAGATAATCAAGCACAATATTGAATGCATTGAGGTGTTGACGTTTATACTCATGAAGACGTTTAACCTGAACGTCAAAAATAGAGTTAACGTCAAGCTCCTGACCAGTTGTTTTCTTAATAAAGTCTGCAAAATCCTTTTTGTTTTCCATTTTTATTTCTGCTAACTTATTAAGAACATCTTTGTCATTTTTATAATCATTGAGCTTTGAAAGATTATCTGCATCATAAACGAATTTATCGTTACCAAGAAGCTCTTTCAAATATGAAGTAAGTCTTGGGTTTGCCTGACAGAGCCATCGTCTGTGAGCAATACCATTTGTAACGTTTGTGAATTTTTCTGGCATCAAGCGATAGAAATCGTTAAAGAGTGAATCTTTAAGAATCTGGCTATGAAGACCAGAAACACCGTTAACGCTGTGGCAGGTAGCAACACAGAGGTTTGCCATACGAACAACGCCACCAGAGATAATTGCAGTTCTTTCTACGTAATCTGCATCGTGAGTTGACTCCCAGATATAACTTCTGAAACGATTGTCAATCTCTTTAATAATTTCATAAACACGTGGTATAAGTCTTTTAACAAGCTCCTCACTCCAGCATTCAAGTGCTTCACTCATAACTGTGTGGTTAGTGTAAGCCATTGTTTTTGTAATAATGTTCCAGGCATCATCCCAACCATAGCCACATTCATCGAGAAGAATTCTCATAAGTTCTGGAATAGCCATTGTAGGATGGGTATCGTTAATATGAATAGCAACTCTGTCTGAGAAATTATCGAGTGTACCGTTAACTCTTAAGTGATGACGGACAATATCCTGAACAGAAGCAGATACTAAGAAGTATTGCTGACGAAGTCTTAAAGCCTTGCCTTCTGGATGGTTATCTGATGGGTAAAGAACCTTACTGATAACCTCAGCCATAGCCTGACGTTCCATTGAACGAATGTAGTCACCCTCGTTAAAGAGTTTCATATCAAATTCAGGTGCTTTTGCAGTCCATAGACGAAGAATGCTAACACATTTGCCGTCTTTACCAGGAACAAACATATCATAAGGAATAGCTTTAATAACTGTTCCGTTTTCGATTTCTACATGGTGATACTGGTCATCCCATGTATCTTTAACGGTACCTTCAAATGTAATATCTACTGAGCTACTTTCTCTTGGTACAAGCCACACGTCGCCACCAGGAAGCCAGTTATCAGGAAGTTCGGTTTGTTTACCGTCGATAAGCTTCTGACGGAAAATACCATATTCATAAAGAATTGAGTAACCACGTGCTGAATAGCCTTGTGTTGCAAGACCATCTAAATAGCAAGCAGCAAGTCTACCAAGACCACCGTTACCAAGACCAGCATCTGGTTCGCATTCATAAAGGTCATCTAATTTAACACCTAAATCCTTAAGAGCGCTTTTAAAAGTATCTGTAAGATTGAGGTTATAAAGATTATTTTTAAGAGAACGACCCATAAGAAATTCCATTGAAAGATAGTAAACGTTCTTTTTACCAGTTTCATCAGATTTCTTAACTGTTTCGCCTCTACCAACAGTCATCATATCTCTGAGAATCATTGCGATTGCTCTGTAATACTGCTCATTTGTAGCATTTTGTGTAGAAACACCAAAGAAATGAAGAAGTCTGTTTTCAAGCATTTCTTTTGCTTGTTTCTTTGTAAGTTTATAATTCATAGTATCACTCCAAAAAATAGATAGATTTATTTTACACTATTTTATGCTGAAATGCAAGGATTAATTTGTTTGGTCTTGGTTGTTAGCTGTTAGATGTTAGTTGTTCGTAAGACGATTTAATAAATATGAAAATATTTTCAAAAAAGCATTGACAATTTATTTTTGTTGTGTTATTATATCACCCGTAATAATTGCAGAGGTACCGAAGTGGTTATAACGGAACGGTCTTGAAAACCGTCGTACGGCAACGTACCGTGGGTTCGAATCCCACCCTCTGCGCCAAAGCCTTTCTTTAAGAAAGGCTAATTTAATAATAACCGAGATGGTTACCAATGGAGAAGTACTCAAGTTGGTGACGAGGCGCCCCTGCTAAGGGCGTAGGTCGGGAAACCGGCGCGAGAGTTCGAGTCTCTCCTTCTCCGCCAAAACAAAAATCCGTTCACAAACTGGACGGATTTTTGTTTTGTATTATTCACTATTTATTATTCATTTAAAAAC
>JAZNCY010000046.1:0-5617 GCA_045587825.1 Acutalibacteraceae bacterium | reverse complement strand
TATTGATTTAGCAATTGTCTTTTTAAAATGCGCTATGCCTTTAGTGCTTATAACGATTGCGGTTGCAGTTATTGTAACAATGGGTCAGACAAGAATGTTGTTTACAATGAAGGCGGCGTCCCCAAAGTTCAGCAGAATTAATCCGTTGAATGGTATAAAAAAGATGTTCTCTATGAGAGCGATTGTAGAATTATTAAAATCGCTTATAAAAATTGTAGTTTTACTTTTTATTGTTTATACAGTGCTTGTGGACGAAGTAGTTGCACTGCCAGAACTTATGGATATGAATCCAATGACCGCTATAACAAAAACCGGCGGTATAATAATGGATGTAGTTTTAAAATCTGGTATTGCTTTTGTATTCTTAGCTGCTGCTGACTATATGTATCAGTGGTGGGATTACGAAAAGAATATGAAAATGAGTAAACAAGAAATTAAAGATGAATACAAGCAAATTGAAGGTAACCCACAAATTAAGGGTAGGCAAAGGAATATTGCACAGCAGCGTTCACGTCAACGTATGATGCAGAATGTTCCTGAAGCGGATGTTGTTATCCGTAACCCTACTCACTTTGCAGTTGCTCTTAAATTTGACAGAGATAAAGACAGAGCACCAAAGGTTATTGCTAAAGGTATGGACCAGTTAGCGTTAAGAATTGTTCAGGTAGCTGAAGAAAACGATGTTTACGTTACTGAAGACAGACCATTGGCTCGTGCTCTTTATGATGCGGTAGAAGTCGGGGATGAAATTCCTGAAGAATTCTACAAAGCTATTGCTAAAATCTTAGCATTTGTTTATAACCTTAAAGAAAAAAATAAAAACAAGAAAAAATAACAGAAAAGGAGGTTGAACAAGAATGAATATAAAATCAAGACTTAAAACAAGCTCGGTTGCACTCTTGATGGTTGCGGTTGTTTCTCTCTTAATTATTCCGCTCCCGACAGCAATTCTTGACTTTATGTTTATTCTCAATATTACAATCTCTTTAGTTATTTTGTTTATAACAATGTATATCAAGGAAACCCTTGAGTTTGCAATATTCCCGTCGCTGTTGCTTGTTACAACAGTTTATCGTCTTAGCCTTAACATTTCTTCAACCCGTTCGATTCTTACAAACGGTGGTTATGCAGGCGAGGTTGTTAAGACCTTCGGTGAATTCGTTATTCAAGGTAACATTGTTGTCGGTCTTATTATATTCATTATTTTAGTTTTAGTTCAGTTTATTGTTATTACCAAGGGTGCTGAACGTGTTGCTGAAGTTTCAGCAAGATTTACACTCGATGCTTTACCAGGTAAACAGATGGCAATTGACGCTGACCTTAGTTCTGGTCTTATCACAGAAGAACAGGCACGAGAAAGACGCTCCAAAATCCAACGTGAAGCAGACTTTTTCGGTGCTATGGACGGTGCTACCAAGTTTGTTAAGGGTGACGCTATTATTTCTATTATCGTTACTTTAATAAACTTAATTGGTGGTATTGTTGTTGGTCTTATAAATGGTGAAGGCGACTTTATGACTATCATTCAAACCTACTCAATTTCGACAGTAGGCGATGGTCTTATGAGCCAGATTCCATCACTTTTAATTTCAATGGCAACAGGTCTTGTTGTTACTCGTTCATCTTCTGAAGCAGACCTTAACTCTGACGTTCTTAAGCAGTTTTCAAATCAACCATTTGTATTGCTTATTGCAGGTGTTATATTACCATTCCTTACATTTATCGGCTTCCCTGTGCCACAGACAGCAATTATTTCTGTTGTACTTATTGTTTTGGGTGTAATACTCTTAAGAAAGACAAAGCCACAGGGTGCAGATGGTACTCCGGATTTGGGCGATTTACCTGCAGCACAAGAGGTTACAAGCGAAGTAAGCTATTACAAGAACCTTGATAACGTTTATAATCTTCTCAACGTTGATGCAATTTGTGTTGAAGTTGGTTACAGCCTTTTACCTATTGTTGATGAGAGTAGCGGTGGTAACTTCCTCGACCGTGTAGTTATGTTGAGAAAGCACTTTGCTGATGAAATGGGTATGGTTATCCCTGCTATACGACTTAAAGATAGCTCGCAGCTTAACCCTAACCAGTATGAAATCAAATTAAAAGGCGAATCTGTTGCAGTAGGTGAAGTTTTACTTGACCACTACTTAGGTCTTGTTCCTGCAGAAGTACCTGAAAATGACGTTGATGGTATTGAAACAGTTGAACCAGCGTTTGGTATGCCTGCTAAATGGATTAGCGATGATAAGAAAATTAAAGCAGAAATTGCGGGTTACACACTTATTGACCCTACTTCTGTTATGGTTACACACTTGTCTGAAATTATAAGAAAGCACGCAAGCGAGCTTCTCAGCAGACAAGAAGTTAAAAGAATGGTTGAAAACCTTAAAGAGCACAATGAAAGCATTGTTGAAGATACAGTTCCGGCAATTGTTTCTCTCAACGAGCTCCAGAGAGTTTTAAGAAACCTTTTAAGAGAAGGTATTCCTATTTTAGATATGGAAACAATTTTAGAGACTCTTGCAGATTATGCTCCTACAGTTAAAGACCACGATATGCTTACAGAATACGTAAGACAAGCGTTGAGAAGAACTATTACTCACAAATTCTCTATAGCTGGTCAATTAAAGGTTGTAAGCCTTGATTCAGAAATAGAAGATTTGATTATTAAGAGTATAAAGAAAATTGAAGGTGGTGCTTACTTAGCACTTGAACCTGATGTTATTCAAAAAATTGTTACAAGCACAACAGAGCAGATTAATCAAATGAAGAAACTCGTGCAAGAGCCAATTATTATTACATCTCCTGTTGTAAGAATTTACTTTAAAAAGTTACTCGACCAATTTTATCCTGATATTACTGTGTTGTCATTCAATGATATTGACACATCAGTACAGATTCAGGCATTAGGTACTATTACACTCTCTGCAGTCTGATGACAGAATAATAAATGAAATGGGGTGATAACAGTTATGAACGGTGCAAGTCAGATTAAAGAAGTAAAATTAGATAATCCTGAAAAGGTAATGAAGGATTTTAAAGCAACAGGTAGTGTTGACCTCAGAAATCAACTTGTTATGCATTACCTTAATCTTGTTAATCTTGCTATTTATAGTATGCGTTCTGTATTGTTATCAAATGTCCCGTTTGAAGATTTCTTTAATCAGGGTGTTATTGCTCTTATAGATTGTCTTGAGCGTTATGACCCTGACAGAGGGGCAAGCTTTGATACGTATAGCTATTTAGCTATAAGAGGTTCAATTCTCAAATATATGAGAAAACAGAACTGGCTCACAAACAGAGCTTGGGATGCCCAAAATAAAATTTCACAAGGTAGAAAACACTTAGAACAAAAATTATTAAGAGAGCCTACCGATGCTGAACTTGCTGAGTATTTAGGAATAACAGAGCAACAGTTAAGTCAGCGTGTTGTAGAGATTGCTTCTATTGATACAATTTCATTTGAAGAAATGATAGAACAAGCCTGGGAAGGCGTAATTGAAAAGTCAATGGATAATTCAAAATCTCAGGTTGACAGTGATTTATTAGAAAACGAACTTAAAGGTGAGCTTGCAAAGGCTATTGATTGCCTTGATCCGAAAGAAAAGCAGGTTATATCACTTTATTATTATGAAAATCTTAATTTAAGAGAAATAGGCGAGGTTTTAGATATCTCTCAGCAAAGAGTATCACAAATCCGCAAAAAAGCTCTTGATAAAATGTACGAAGAAATGAAAGAATACAGATACGATTAATCTGATATTCGTTTTAAATAAATAATGGAGGAAAACTTATGTATTCAGGTTTTTACACTCTTGCATCAGGAATTCTTACAAGACAAAACGAAATAGACGTTCTTGGTAACAATATAACAAATATTAAAACTCCAGGCTACAAAACAGACAGAGTTGAAACTTCTGCTTTTGAAATGGAGTTAATGTTAAGAATGGAAAATGGCGAGGCGGATGTTTTAGGTGACGGCGTTGGTCAGGTTTCTTCTATAATTCAGGATATACATACAATTATGGAGCCTGGTATTATCGAAAATACAGAGCGTGAATTAGACGTAGCAATCAACGGTGATGGTTTCTTTAATATAAGAACTCAGGATGGTGGCACTGCTATTACTAAAAATGGTAATTTTGACCTTGACAATGAGGGCTATTTAACACTTAATGGCGTTGGCAGAGTTTTAGGTCAGAATGGTGAAATATATATTGGTGCGAGCGGATTTAAAATTACTGCTGATGGTGCAATCACTTCTGCAGACGGCAATTATATTGATACACTTCTCATAAATAAACCAGCAGAGGGTATTACTGTTGAGAAGATAGAAAATTCAGCATTTGTAATTCAGAACGAGGGTGATTTAGTTGCCGCTGAAAGCTTTACAGTAATTCAGGGTGCATTAGAGTCATCTAACGTAGATATGAATACAGAACTTACAAAGCTTATAGAAGCACAAAGGTCATTCCAGCTTTATTCTTCTGCTATGAAGATTATTGACCAGATGGACCAGAATGGTACTTCTAAAATAGCTTCTGTATAATAGAGTGAAAGGAAGGTAGACGTATGAGAACAGCTTTTTATGCCGGTGCAAGTGGATTACTTGCAAACCAGAAAGCAATGGATAATATTGCAAATAACGTTGCTAATGTAAGCACAACAGGTTATAAACCACAGAATATTTCATTCCAATCACTTATTTACGATGAGATGTATGTTAATACACCAACTGACCCTGAAAAAGGTAATGGTGTAAAGTCAGAGATTAACGACACAAACTTTAATCAATCATCTCTTTTACCAACTAATTACGATTTAGATTTTGCTCTTACAAGCAACGCTTTATTTGCAGTAGAGCAGGATGGTCTTACAGCTTACACAAGAGCAGGTAATTTCAGTATTGGTATGGCTGGTGAAGTTGGTTTCCTTGTTACTGCTAACGGTGACTTTGTGCTTGATAAAAACGGACAAAGAATAATGTTAGAAAAAGAACCTAATACAAATAATTTTGATACGTCAAATCTTAAAAATCAAATTGGTCTTTTCACTTTCGATAATCCTAATTATTTAACACCAGTTGCAAATAATCTCTATGCAGTGTCAGTAAAAAGTGGCGAAGCTGTAGCAGTGGAAAATAACGAAGGTTATTTAATTCAGGGTGCGCTTGAGCAATCTGGCACAAATTTAGCTGACGAAATGGCAGAAATGATTACAGTTCAGAGAGCATTCCAGTTAGCAGCGAGGGTTGTATCAACTGCTGAAGAAAACCAAAGAACAATTAACGAACTTAGGAGATAATTATGGCTTTTGAAAATTATGAATTAAACGAAATGCAATTTGATGCTTTAAAAGAAATAGGTAATATCGGTTCGGGTCACGCAGCTTCAGCATTGTCTTCAATGCTCGACAGACCTATTGATATGAATGTTCCGCAAATCAATATTCTTGATTACAATGATGTTGTTAATAATTTAGGTGGACCTGAGAATGTTCTCGCAGGCATATTAATGTCATTAACAGGCGATGTTTCAGGAATGATAATGTTCCTTATACACAAGCCTTTTGTTGAACTCCTTTTAAGCAATCTACTTGGAATGGAAGTTGAAGATCT
>JAZNCY010000045.1:0-2802 GCA_045587825.1 Acutalibacteraceae bacterium | reverse complement strand
AAACTTTTTTGCCTGTATATTTAAATTTGCAGATGTTGAGTTTATAGATATTTTCTTCTGGACTGCAATATTTACAGCATTTGTATTCGCAGGAATTATAATCGCATTCTTAATCCATTTCGCTCTGAGAAAGGAGAAATAATTTATGAAAAAGAAAGTTTTAAAAATTTTAGCATTAGTTTTAGCAATAATTTTAATAATTGGTATTGGACTTTTTGCAAATGCATTAGTCGGCAACCCTGTTTCAAAATATTTAGCAACAAAAAATGCAAATGAATATTTAGAAAAAACTTATAGTGACAAAGATTTTGTAATCGAAGAAGTAAATTATGATTTCAAAACGAGTAGCTACTACGCAAGAGTAACTTCACCTACAAGCATAGACAGTCATTTTTCATTGTCGTTTAATTTTATCGGTAAGCTCGTGCTTGATTCTTATGACGATGTTACAAGTGGTTGGAATACTGCAATGAGAATTGAGGATGATTACCGTAATGCAGTAAAGGCAATTACCGAATCAAAAGATTTTTCTGAAAAATATTTTATAGCCTATGGTGAAATCCCTTGTGTTTTAAGTGATTACCCAATAGATGAGGAACATCCTGAATATGCTTTACAAAAAAATGAGCTTGTATTAGATAAAGTTTATGATATAAAAGAAGTTGCAAGTGAGCACGGCAAGCTTGTTCTTTACGCTTATGATGATGAAGTAACAATAGAAAGACTTGCAGAATTACTTTTAGAAGTAAAAAATAAGTTTGATAACTCTGGCGTTACCTTTAAAGCAGTTGATTTTGTTCTCGAGCCGCCAAAAGCAGAGGGCGAGCCTAATATGAGCGACGAGCAAATATCTATAAGAAATTTCTATTACAGCGATATTTATGAAGATGGTTTGGTTGAAAGAGTGAAAAAGGCTAACCAGGAAGCAATTGAGTATGACAGAGAGCAGGAAAAGATTAAAGAGGCAGAGATAAGTTAATTCGGAATGCGTAATTCGTAATTCGGAATTAAAGGGTCTGCGACCAATTATAATAGAAAAAATAAATTCACCCTATCATTTTTAGTCGGTACTAAATCCAACTTTAAATGATAGGGTGAACTGTTTTTTTATTGATTATTGTTTACAATCAAACGCGAAGCGTTTCTGATAATTCCGAATTCCGAATTACGCATTCCGAATTACATTTCTACCGCTGCTCTTTCAACCTTAAGTCCTTTTGTATAACGAACCATAAAGTTATTAAAGCTTTCTTTGAGTTTGTCATCTGCAGTAGATGTTACCATTTTTTGTGAAGCGAAAACATCATCTTCTAAGAATTCTGCAAGTGACTTTTCGCCTTTATTTATCATATATGAAGCGAGTACTGCAATACCCCAGGCACCGCCTTCACCAGCAGTTTCCATAACAGAAACTGGTGTATCCATAACTGCAGAAAGAACATTCTGACCAACGAGAGGTGTTTTAAAGAAACCACCGTGACCTAAAATTTTATCAATAGCAACGTTTTCTTTCTTTAAAATGTCAAGACCAGTTCTTAAAGCACCAAAGCAAGTAAAGAGCTGAACTCTCATAAAGTTTGCTAAGTTAAAGTTACTGTCTGGCTCTCTAAAGAGAAGCGGTCTGCCACTTTCAAAGCCTGTGATGTGTTCACCTGAGAAATAGTTGTAAGAAAGAATGTTACCTAAATCGTCATCTGCTTCAAGGCTCTTTTTAAAGAGTGCAGTAAAAATATCACCCATATTAAGTGAAACGTCCATTGTGTCTGCAAAATCCTTAAAAAGATTTGCCCATGCGTTGATATCTGAAGTACAGTTATTACAATGCACCATTGCAACTGCATCACCGGCAGGAGTAGTTACAAGGTCAATTTCTTCATATCTTTTTGAAAGCATTTTTTCAAGAACAATCATAGCAAAAACAGAAGTACCAGCAGAAACGTTACCTGTTCTTACACCAACTGAGTTTGTTGCTACCATACCTGTACCAGCATCACCTTCTGGAGGGCACATAGGAATTCCAGCCTCAAGGTCGCCCTCTTCGTCAAGTAAAAGTGCGCCCTCTTTTGTTAATGCACCAGCACTTTCACCAGCAGAAAGAACTGTTGGAAGAATGTCCTGTAATTTCCAAGAAAATGCTTTAACTTCGTCTAATGCATTGAATTTTTCAATATATTCAGCATTGAATTTTCTTGTATCATCATCAATAGGGAACATACCAGATGCTTCGCCAACGCCTAACACTTTTTCACCAGTCAATTTCCAATGAATGAAGCCAGCAAGTGTTGTGAAATATGTAATATCTTTAACGTGTGGTTCATTTATTAAAATTGCTCTGTATAAATGAGCAATACTCCAACGCTGTGGAATGTTGAAGCCAAACAAATCTGAAAGCTTAGTTGCAGCTTCACCAGTAATTGTATTTCTCCATGTTCTGAATGGAACAAGTAAATCACCGTTATCATTAAATGGCATATAGCCGTGCATCATACCACTGATACCAATAGCCTTTAAGCTTTTGAGTGTTACGCCATATTCGTCTTTAACGTTCTTTTTAAGAGAAGCATAAGCACCTTTCATACCAGCGTAAATTTCTTCGAGTGAATAAGTCCAGATGTTATCAACGAAGCTGTTTTCCCAATCGTAAGCACCAGAAGCAATTGGTGCATTGTTTTCATCAATAAGAACAGCCTTTATTCTTGTTGAGCCAAATTCAATACCTAAAACGGCTTGACCATTTAAAATTAATTCTTTTGCTGACATAACTATTCCCCTTTGTCAATTAATAAGATAATTTTACCATAT
>JAZNCY010000044.1:0-2155 GCA_045587825.1 Acutalibacteraceae bacterium | reverse complement strand
AAGGCGAATGGAAAAAGAGTAAATTAGAAGATGTAAAACAATATATTTTAGAGCAAATTTAAAACAAAAAATTTTCAAGTCTGGCAAAGTTACCCTCTTTGCCAGACTATTTTTCCGTCAATTATTGTAATTTCAACATTTGTTGCAATTTCCAGGGGATTTCCGTCAAGAATAACAATATCGGCATCTTTTCCTTTTTTTAGACTACCCACCCTGTCACTTACACCACAAATTTTTGCGGCATCAATAGTAATAGCACGAAGTGCGTTATATTCCCCTAAGCCCTCTTTTGCAGCTAAACCAGCACACAATGGTAAATATTGAATTCTTGAAACTGGATGGTCAGTTGTAAGTGCAACTGTCACCCCTGCTTTTTTTAATACGCCTGCAGTTTTAAAATCTGACTGTGCAACTTCTTTTTTATTGCGTGAAGCAAGTGACGGGCCAACAATAGCAGGAAACTCACTTTCAGCAATTTTCTCTGCAATTAAGTGACCTTCTGTACAATGGTCTAATGTAAGCTTCAAATTAAATTCCTTTGCAATTCTTATTGCGGTAAAAATATCATCTGCTCTGTGAACGTGGGCTTTAAGGGGAATTTCACCCTCGAATAAACCTCTGTAACACTCTAAAGCAAAATCTTTTCCACCAGAATTTTCATTTTCAAAATACTGCTTCGCACGAAATAATTCTTCTCTTATAATTGATGCAGTGCCCATACGGGTAGATGGCGTGTTACCATTTAACCCATAACAATTCATCGGGTTTTCACCAAATGCAATTTTTATTGCTGATGGTGCTAAAACTATCATATCATCAATACATCTGCCGTGTGTTTTAATAAAAGCGAACTGCCCACCTATCGGATTAGCGCTACCAGGGCCTACCATAGCCCCTGTAATGCCTGAAGCAATAGCATTATGAAACGCCCCATCCATAGGATTAATAGCATCAATTCCGCGCATTGTTGGTGTTGCAGGCATTGTATCTTCGTTACTTTCATCAACACCTACACTCGTCTTATCTTCGCAAATACCTATATGGCTATGGGCATCTATAAAACCAGGCAGAACCCACTTATTTTTTGCATCTATAATTTTCATTTCACTTGTTGCTTCAATATTTTTTGAAATTTCTGAAATTTCCCCATTTTTTATAAGAATATCTTTGAAAACAGGCTTTTCTGTTTCCATTGTATATAAAGTTCCGTTTTTTATGAGTATCATAACATTTTCCTTTCTGTTTTCTATGAATAGTTTGCCGCATTCAAGAGAAACTATACTTAGTGAGCGTTTTCATTCGCTCCAGGGAGGTGAATTGCAATGGAATACAACAAAAATAATAACAACAACAATAACAACAATCAAAACAACGACAACAACAAAAATAACAAGAACAATAAAAACAATCAGAACAACAACGATAACAACAGAAACAACAAAAACAATCAGAACAACGACAACAACAGATAACTTTATTAAAAGAGCAAGGACATTGGCTAATAACCAATGTCCTTGTGTTTTTAGATTTTACATTTCTATTGCGAAGCTATTATATTTTTCAACCAATTCTTCGTAATGAGTATAATACTGGGATTGTTTTATTAAATTATCCGCTTCTCTATAAGGCTTTGTAACTCTTAAATAAATTGACTCTTTTTTAAGGTAAGCTCTTAAATCTTTTCTCTGCTTCATACTCTCTTTGAAATTTTTTGTTTCTCTATTTAAAATTTCTTCTTTTTCAAAAGTATTTGGTTCTTTTATATTTTCTTTACCATATTTTTTTACAAGAGCAAGTGCTTCTTTTTTTGCTTTAGCACGTTTGATTTCATTAGCACGAATTTCTTTTTCTTCTTTCGTTTTGCGAGAAAGTTTTTTTGCTATTCTCAACTGATTTTTAGCATCATCAAAAACAAAACCTTCACCCTTAGCAAAATCCTCTTTCGCATTTAAAACTCGCCTTTTACCTGCTTCGGTTGTAAATTTTTCTAAATCCTCAATTATTATTGAAGCTCTTTCTATAGCAAGATTAGTTTCTTTTATTTCGGCAAGCTTTTTCTTTGCACTTTTAATTGCTTCTTTTCTTAATTCTTTTTCTTCCTGAGTTTTTTTACTCATTTTTCTTGCAGATTTCAACTCTGATTTATCAAGTGGAA
>JAZNCY010000043.1:0-5243 GCA_045587825.1 Acutalibacteraceae bacterium | reverse complement strand
AAGGGTGAAACAAGCGGTAATTATCAGCATATCGTAAGCATTACTGCAGATTGCGATAAAGATGCTTTAACAGTTGTTGTTAAAAAAGATGGCCCGGCGTGTCACACAGGCACAGATTCTTGCTTTAATGACTTAGTTTATGAAAACGAAGAATTAAACAATGAATTTTCTATGGAAAATCTTATGAAAATGCTCGTTGGCAGAAAAGTTGAGAAAAAAGAAGGCTCTTACACAACATATCTTTTTGAAAAGGGTATTGATAAAATTCTCAAAAAGGTTGGCGAAGAGTCAACAGAGGTTATTATTGCTGGTAAAGCAAACGATAAAAAAGAAACAATTTATGAAATTGCAGACTTGACATATCACATTATGGTGCTTATGATAGAGATGGGCATTTCTCTTGAAGAAGTAACAGCAGAACTTGCTTCTCGTCACGTAATTGACCACAAGGTTAAGCAAGAGAAAATGACAAATTAAGCATCGGGGTTATATTAATGTCAGAGATTTCTACTAAAGCCTACACGGCAGATTATATTCTCGCTAAAGCGCTTGATATTGGTGAGAGTATTCTTCGCTGTGGTGGTGAGCCTTATAGAATTGAAGATACAGTTACTCGAATTTGTGTAGCTTATGGCGCAGAATTTGCTGATATTTTCGCACTTCCATCTTTGATAATTGCTAATATCAGAATGAATGATGGTACACATTCTTCACAAGTTCGCAGAGTTTACCAGAACAGTAACAATATGTATCTTTTAGAAAAAATGAATAATATATCACGTGACGTCTGTTCTAAAAAGATTACTTTAGAAGATGTTGAAAATGAAATTACCAAAGCAAAAGAGGGGAAACCATTCCCTGAAATTCTTTGTTATTTAGGTGGGATTTTAGGTGCTGGTGGCTTTGCGGTATTCTTTGGTGGCAATCTTTTTGATGCTTTAGTTGCCGCAATTGCT
The DNA here is from genome assembly GCA_045587825.1 of Acutalibacteraceae bacterium. GTDB lineage: Bacteria > Bacillota > Clostridia > Oscillospirales > Acutalibacteraceae > DTU089. The sequence continues at coordinate 4,287 of JAZNCY010000043.1, read as the reverse complement.
GGTGTTGTGGTTACATTTTTCAATTTACACAAAACTGCATTTGTCAACTCAATGATTCACTCGGTTATTTCTTCATTTGTTGGTGCAGTTATTTCACTCGCTTTAATTTCATTTGGAATAGGCAATAACACCGATATGATTCTCATAGGCGTTATTATGCTTTTAATACCAGGTCTTGCTTTCGGTAATGCCGTGAGAGATTTACTCTTTGGCGATACTGTTTCAGGTATTATTCAGTTAGTTCAGGCGGTTTTAACTGCCGTAATGGTAGCCTTCGGATTTACTGTTGCTATGATGATATTCGGGGGTGTGTTTAATTGAGTATAGATATTATTATAAGAATTATTGCCGGCGTTATTAGTACAATAGGCTTTGCAATAATTTTTAGATTACGTGTTAAACACATTCCACTTGCTGCTATAGATGGTCTTGTTGCTTGTGTGGTTTACTTTGTTTGCCTTGAGTTTATAAGTGATGATTTATTTATAGCAAATATGTTAGCATCATTTGCAACTGCAGGCTTTGCAGAAATCTGTGCAAGAATAGGCAAGGCACCAGCAACTATATTCCTATTACCTGGTTGTATCGCTTTAGTACCAGGTGGTACGCTTTATCAAGCTATGAGATGCTTACTCATTAAAGATTTTAATGAATTCGGTGCTCAGCTTCTTACAACCGGTAAGGTTGCTATTGCTATTGGTGGCGGCATTATAGCTGTTTCGATTATAAGATATTTTCTTAACAGCTTTAAAACAAATAATAAGAAAAATAAAAAAGAACCTGCTTAAACAGGTTCTTTTTTTATTGTAATTATTTCTGTAATGATTTGATGATTGCTTTACACTCTTCTAAATTCATAATCTTTGGAACAGGGTAGAGAGGGTTACCTTCTTTTAAAGCACGGGTTGCAATAAGCTCGATATCTTCGTCTTTAATACCTTCAAACTTATCAGGAATATTCATTTTTCTGTTAAGCTCTTTAATTGCTTCAATGAATTTTTCTGCTTTTTCTTTTTCTGTAGTTAAACCCTCTGTAATACCCGCAACATCTGCTAAAATTGCAAGTCTGTGGTGTGCAGATTCGCCAAAGAACTCGAGTATGTAAGGAAGAATAACTGCATTAGCAAGTCCGTGAGGAATACCATACATACCGCCTAAGTTATGAGCAATAGCGTGAACATAGCCAACGTAAGCTCTTGTAAATGCCACACCAGCATAGAATGAAGCAACAAGCATATTTTCTCTTGCTTCAATATTTTTGCCGTCTTCGTAAACCTTTTCAATGTTCTCAAATATAAGCTTTGTAGCCTTTAATGCTGCATCTTCAGTTGATTTAACGTTACTTCTTCCAATAAAAGCCTCAACTGCGTGTGTGAGGGCATCCATACCAGTTGTTGAAGTAATGTGTGGTGGAAGACCAACTGTAAGCTCAGGGTCAAGAACTGCAAATTTAGGACGAAGAACAGGGTCGTTGATTGCATTCTTTTCGTGAGTATCTGGATTAGAAATAACTGCTGCAAGAGTAGTTTCTGAACCAGTACCAGCAGTTGTAGGAACTGCAAAAATAAGTGGAGTTTTCTTTAAAACCTTTAACTGACCGCGCATTGATGGGATTGATTTATTTGGTCTTGCAACCTTTGCCGCAGTAACCTTTGCACAGTCCATTGGTGAACCGCCACCAAAAGCAATAAAAGCTTCACAACCATTGTCGTGGTAAAGTTTCAAAGCATCTTCTACATTATAAATAGTTGGGTTTGGTTGAACACCGTCAAATACTGTATATTTAATTCCTTCGCTATTGAGTCCTTCAAATAAAGAGTCAAGAAGATGAAGACCCATAAGACCTTTATCGGTTACAATAAGTACGTTATCTACGCCTTGCTTTTTAACTAAAGCAGGGAGTTTTTTTATTGCACCAGCACCTTGTAAAAGCTCAGGTGGTGTCCAGTCAAGAGCGCCCATAGCTACTTTGTAAACGCTCTGGTAAACTCTGTAAAAGCTATGTGTTAAATTCATTGTAATCAATCCTTTTTACTTTATTTTTTACCTTCGACAAGGTTTATAAGGTTATTTAATAACTTGTCTATATTTTCATTCTGTTTTTTTATTCGCTTAAATAAAAAAGGTGACTGCTTTGCAAGGTGATGAAACATTTTAATATGCTTCTTTTTCTTAATGTTATAAAGTTCATCTTTTCTCTGTTTTAATTCATTAAGCTTATTTGCAAATTCAGCTCTTTTTTCGTCAGAAAACTCGTTTAACGAATCATTTGTAGCACCAATAACAATACTTGCAAATTCAACAACATCATCAGAAAGCTCTTTGAATTTTACAAAATACTCTCTGATACCTAATGCACCAATTACAGTGTTTATTACATCACCGAAAAATACAGTGCTAATAATATAAACGAGTAATTTTCTCGATTCAATATTTACCTGACTTACAAAATAAACGTCAACTAAAGGGTGAACAACGTAAAGGAAAAGGCAAGAGCAAGTACCCCAGTAAAGAGTGTGTGTTAAACAAATTCTACCATGTAAGTTAAATGGCTGAGTTGAATAATCCCACCAACGAGCATTAAATGCTTTTTCCATAATAAAGCTTGTGAAATATTCAACTGCATCACAAACAATCATACCGACTGTAAAAATTAAAAATTCATTTACATAATCGTTACTTGTCATTGACCTGAAAGGTAAAAGACAAATTAAAATTGTTAAAGCACCAACACCATAAATAGGGCAGAAGGGACCACGTAAGAAACCTCGGTTAATCCATTTTTTAGGTCTTAATGAGCAATAACAAGACTCGAAGAACCAACCTACAAAGCTATAAAGGTAGAAATAAATAAAATAATCATATATTGCCATTTTATTCACCCAACCTTAATAAATCATCTAATTTTTTTCTGAATTTTTCATTTGTAGAATAAGCCGATTCAATCATTGCACAATATTTGTCCATCATTGTTACAACGTAGCTTTCAGGATATTTCGGGGGAATTATTGTTAACGGCCACATATGGCGTTTAATAATATCCTGTTCTCTTTTAGTTAAAGTACCACACAAATAAAAAGCATTATTTAAAGCGAATTTCGGATGTCTGAGACCATGTAATTTGTGGCTCAAATCATCCTCGTGCCAGTCATAATAAAATAAATCGTGCATTGTAGCCGCTCTTGCAGTTTCTTTGAAATTCAGACCTAATTTTCTTGAAACTAAAAAACTTAAGAAAGCAACACTTCTTATATGCTGCAGGCGAGTTATATTAAAATGCTGAACAAATCCGTCAAGCTTTTGTAATTGTGGTGAATTATAAATATCACCGGCTACTTCTAAAAATTCATTCCACTCTTTTGTATCCATTCTGTAAGAAGATACGTAAGCATTAAATAATTTACCCATTTTTCTTATTTAATAATCTTGTGGAATACTTTTTTACCTTTTTTAATGATAACGTAACCTTTTTCAAAATCCGAAACAGGGATAATGTATGACACAGCAGTAACTTTTTCGTTATCTACACTAACGCCACCTTGTTCAATAAGACGTCTTGCTTCGCCACGTGAAGTAACAAGCTCTGCTTTAATAAGTGCATCAATAATATTAATGCCTTCGTCTGTAAAATCTTCAGCAGAAAGGGTAGTAGAAGGCATATTTTCTGAGTTACCACCAGCACCGAAAACGGATTTTGCAGCACTTTGTGCTTTTTCTGCTTCTTCTTTGCCGTGAACAAGAGCTGTTAATTCGTAAGCTAAAATTTCTTTTGCTTTATTAAGCTCACTACCTTCCCAAGAATCCATTTTATCAATTTCTTCTAATGGTAAGAAGGTAAGCATTCTTATACATTTTAAAACGTCGCTGTCAGCAACATTACGCCAGTATTGATAGAAATCGTATGGAGATGTTTTATTAGCATCAAGCCAAACTGCATTACCAGCAGTTTTACCCATTTTATTACCTTGTGAGTCAGTAAGAAGGGTAATTGTCATAGCGTGAGCGTCTTTACCTAATTTCTTTCTTATAAGTTCAGTACCACCGAGCATATTACTCCACTGGTCATCGCCACCGAATTGCATATTGCAACCGTAATTTTTGTAGAGATAGTAGAAGTCGTAGCTTTGCATAATCATATAGTTAAATTCAAGGAAACTAAGACCTTTTTCCATTCTTTGTTTGTAACATTCTGCTCTTAACATATTGTTTACAGAGAAGCACGCGCCAACATCACGAAGTACATCGATATATTTAAGGAAGTCGGATCGTAGCCATGTCGTTCTGTGA
>JAZNCY010000042.1:0-7506 GCA_045587825.1 Acutalibacteraceae bacterium | reverse complement strand
TGATGGACTTCGACGTATGTATCGCTACACCAGATATGATGGGTCTCGTAGGTCGTTTAGGTAAAGTTCTCGGTCCAAGAGGTCTTATGCCTTCACCAAAAGCTGGTACTGTTACTCCAGATGCTGCTAAAGCTGTTGAAGAAGCAAAAGCTGGTAAAATTGAGTACCGTCTTGACAAAACAAATATTATTCACTGCCCAATTGGTAAAGCTTCATTCGGTGGCGAGAAGTTAACAGAAAATGCTAACGCTCTTCTTGACGCTGTTATTAAAGCAAAACCAGCTGCAACAAAAGGTACTTATATCCGTTCTTGTGTTGTTGCTACAACAATGGGCCCTGGTATCCGTGTAAATGCTGCTAAGCTTACAGGTTCAGCTGCTGAATAATAAAAAAAGTGTTGACAAGCACAGAACTTTGTGCTAATATACCTATGCTGTTCTAAAGACAGTAGGTGCAAAATGCCTAAAGGTTTTAAATTAAAACCGCCTACCGAGGAATTGCGTTAATTAACATTTTATGTCATTTAATGCCTTTCTCGTGTTGTGCGTGAAAGGCATTTTTGATTATAAAATTTCGCTCATAGCGGAGGTGAATTTTTTTGGCAAGCGCAAAAGTATTAGAAGCTAAAAAAGCTGAAGTTGCTGCTCTCTCTGAGAGATTTCAGAATGCTTGTGCCGGTGTTCTCGTAGATTACAAAGGTATCAACGTTGCTGACGACACAGCTCTTCGTGCAGAACTTCGTAAAGAAGGTGTTGAGTACACAGTTACTAAAAACACTATGATTGAACTCGCAGTTAAGGGTTCAGAACTCGAAGGTCTTACAGATTGTCTTAAAGGCACTACTGCAGTTGCAACATCTAAAGATGACTATGTAGCTGCTGCAAGAATTCTTGCAAAGTTTGCTTCAACTCACGAAAACTTCACAATTAAGAGTGGTTTCCTTGATAACGAAGTAATCAGCCTTGATAAAATCGACAGCCTCGCAAAACTTCCATCAAGAGAAGTTCTTCTTGCTACTGTATGTAACGTATTTAATGCACCAATCGCATCATTCGCTCGTGCAGTTCAGGCTATCGTAGATAAAGGTGAAGCAGCAGCCGAATAATTGCTGTTACTAACAAAATCAAAAATTAAAATTTATTAATGAAGTCTTAAGACTCAAATTTAGGAGGAAAATAAAATGGCATCAGAAAAAATTACTGCTATTGTTGAAGAATTAAAAGTTCTTACAGTTCTTGAACTCTCAGAACTCGTAAAAGCTGTAGAAGAAGAATTTGGCGTATCTGCAGCAGCTGCAGTTGCAGTTGCAGCTCCAGTTGAAGGTGGCGCAGCAGCAGCTGAAGAAAAAACAGAATTTGACATCGTTCTTACAGACGTTGGTGCAAACAAAATTGCTGTTATCAAAGTTGTTCGTGAAATCACAGGTCTTGGCCTTGCTGAAGCAAAAGCTAAGGTTGACGGTGCTCCTGCAACTCTTAAAGAAGCAGCTTCTAAAGAAGATGCTGAAGCAGCAAAAGCTAAGCTCGAAGAAGCTGGCGCAAAAGTTGAACTTAAGTAATTTAAGTTTAATAAAACAAATTCACTCGGTAGAGCAATCTACCGAGTTTTTTGTTTTTTATTAGGAAATAGGAAATAGGAAATAGGAAATAGGAAATAGGAAATAGGAATTAGGAACTATGGATTATTTGGATGCGATTTGAATGCAGAATGCTGAGTGAAGAATTTCGGGTCTGAGACACAATTATAATATTATAAAAATAACTACATTCTTTCAATTAGAATTTAAGATAATGAGAGAATGTAGTTTGTTTTATTACTAATATCTAACACCTAACACCTAACGTCTAATACCCAACAACTAAAAATGAATTTTTAAGAAAAATTCATTTTTCTCTTGACGAATTGAAACTGTTGTGATATACTTGTAAAATCTATAATAATGGAATAGTGTCGCTAACCATATTTTGCTATTCTGTTATTGTGCAGAAGTAACAATTTACACGTTTTAAATTTTACGTGTAAAATTTTACCGAAGAAAATTTGTTAAATATTTCTTTTTCTAGCGTTAAGACGTAGAAAAAGAGTTTAAAATAGGAACGGAGTGATATAACTTATGGCGAATGTGAAACCCGTAAAGCTTGGTAAGAATACCCGTATGAGTTTTGCTGAAATCAATGAAGTTATGGAAATGCCAAATCTTATTGAAGTTCAGAAAAATTCTTATAAGTGGTTTCTTGACACAGGTCTTAAAGAGGTTTTCCGTGATATTGATGAAATCACGGATTATTCGGGCAATCTTGTACTTAGCTTTGTAGATTACCGAATGGACGAAAAGCCGAAGTACAGTGTAACTGAATGTAAGGAGAGAGATGCAACATATGCAGCTCCTTTAAGAGTTACAGTCAGACTTTACAACAAGGAAACAGGCGAGATTAAGGATAACGAGGTCTATATGGGTGACTTCCCTATTATGACTGACAGCGGTACTTTTGTTATCAATGGTGCTGAACGTGTTATCATTTCACAGCTCGTTCGTTCTCCAGGTGTTTACTACGGCAATACATTTGACAAGAACGGTAAAAAGCTTTTCACAACAACTGTTATTCCTAACAGAGGTGCTTGGCTTGAGTATGAAACAGACCAGAACGATGTTTTCAATGTAAGAATTGATAAGAACAGAAAGCTTCCTATCACTACATTTATCAGAGCATTAGGTCTTAGTTCAAATGCTGAAATTCGTGAGTTCTTCGGTGATGACGACAGAATTGAAGCAACTCTCGAAAAAGATACAACTCAGAATACAGAAGAAGCTTTACTTGAAGTTTACAAAAAGCTTCGTCCAGGCGAGCCACCAACACTCGAAACTGCACAGGCTCATCTTGATGGTCTTTTCTTTGACCCACACAGATATGATATTTCAAGAGTTGGTCGTTATAAATACAATAAGAAGCTTGCTATTGAAGAAAGAATAGCAGGTGGAATTCTTGCTACTCCTGTTTTTGACCCAATGACAGGCGAACTCCTTTTAGATGAAGGCGAAAAAATATCTAAAGAAATGGCTGAAAAAATCGACAGAGCTGGTGTAAAAGAAGTACTCCTCACTGTTGAAGAAAAAGTAGTTAAAGTTATTTCTAACGGTATGGTTGACCCAATGGATTTCGTAAAGGGCTTTACAGCTGAACAGCTTGAAGAAATCGCTATTAATGAAAAAGTATGCTTCAGCGTACTTTCAGACCTCATTAACCAATACGGCGACAGCGGTGAAGAGCTCTATGAAAAAATGAGAGAAAACTGCGACGCTCTTATTCCAAAAACTATCACAATTGATGATATTTTTGCTACTATCAACTATCTTAACTGCCTTGGCAATGAGCTCGGCACAACCGACGATATTGACCACCTTGGTAACCGTCGTATCCGTTCTGTTGGTGAACTCCTCCAGAACCAATTCAGAATCGGTTTCACAAGAATGGAAAGAGTAATTCGTGAAAGAATGACTCTTCAGGCACAAGAACCTGATAAAGCAACTCCTTCCGCACTTATTAATATCAGACCAGTTATTGCTGCAATTAAAGAGTTCTTTGGTTCATCTCCACTTTCACAATTTATGGACCAGACAAACCCACTTGCAGAGCTTACTCATAAGTGTAGACTTTCAGCTCTCGGTCCTGGTGGTCTTTCTCGTGACCGCGCAGGCTTCGAGGTTCGTGACGTTCACTACAGCCACTATGGTCGTATGTGTTCTATCGAAACTCCTGAAGGTCCTAACATCGGTCTTATCTCATATCTTGCAACATTCGCAAGAATTAACAAATACGGCTTTATTGAAGCTCCTTTCCGTAAAATCGATAAGAAAACAGGTAAGGTTTTAGATGAAGTTGAATATATGACTGCTGACGTAGAAGACAACTACTGCGTTGCACAGGCTAACGAACCTCTTACAGATGATGGTCACTTCATCAATGACCGTGTTACTGTTCGTTATCGTGACGAATTCAGAGAAGTTGCGCCTACAGTTGCTGACTATATGGACGTTTCTCCAAAGATGGTATTCTCAGTTGCTACTGCAATGATTCCATTCCTTGAGAACGACGACGCGAACCGTGCACTCATGGGTTCAAACATGCAGCGTCAGGCAGTTCCACTTCTTAAAACAGAATCTCCAATAGTTGGTACAGGTATGGAATACAAGGCTGCTGTTGATAGTGGTGTTGTTGTTCTTGCTAAACGTGCTGGTACAGTTTCTGCAGTAAGTGCAAAAACTGTTGAAGTTACAACTGATAAGGGTGAAGTAGATACTTATGACCTTATTAAGTTTATGCGTTCAAACCAGGGTACCTGCGTAAACCAACGTCCAGTTGTTGAAATCGGCGAAAAAGTTGAAGAGGGCACAGTTATTGCTGACGGTCCTGCAACTTCACAAGGTGAAATCTCTCTCGGTAAAAATGCTCTCGTTGGCTTTATGACCTGGGAAGGTTACAACTACGAAGACGCCGTTCTCCTTAACGAAAGACTTGTTCGTGAAGATGTTTATACATCTATTCATATTGAAGAGCACGAAGTAGAAGCAAGAGATACTAAACTCGGACCAGAAGAAATTACAAGAGATATTCCAAACGTTGGTGAAGATGCTCTTGCAAACCTCGACGAAGAGGGTATTATCCGTGTTGGTGCTGAGGTTCACTCAGGCGACATTCTTGTTGGTAAGGTTACACCAAAGGGTGAAACTGAACTCACTCCAGAAGAAAGACTCTTAAGAGCTATCTTCGGTGAAAAAGCAAGAGAAGTTCGTGACTCATCTCTTCGTGTTCCACACGGTGAATACGGCGTTGTTGTACAAGTTGAAGTATTCACAAGAGCAAACAGTGATGAATTAAATCCTGGTGTAAACAAGGTTGTTCGTTGCTACATCGCTCAGAAACGTAAAATCAGCGTTGGTGACAAGATGGCTGGTCGTCACGGTAACAAGGGTGTTGTTTCTCGTATTCTTCCACAAGAAGATATGCCTTTCTTACCAGATGGTACTCCACTTGATATCGTTCTTAACCCACTCGGTGTTCCTTCTCGTATGAACATCGGTCAGGTTCTTGAAGTTCACTTAGGTTATGCAGCACGTGCACTCGGCTTTAAGGTTATGACACCTGTATTCGACGGTGCTCACGAAAGTGATATCCGTGACTTGCTTTCAGAAGCAGAACTTTCAACAGATGGTAAAACATGGCTTACAGACGGTAGAACAGGTCGTCAGTTTGATAACCCTGTTACAGTTGGTGTCATGTACTACCTTAAGCTCCACCACCTTGTTGACGATAAGATTCACGCTCGTTCAACAGGTCCTTACTCACTCGTTACACAACAACCACTCGGCGGTAAAGCTCAGTTCGGTGGTCAGCGTTTCGGTGAAATGGAGGTTTGGGCACTCGAAGCTTACGGTGCAGCTTACACTCTTCAGGAAATTCTTACAGTTAAGTCTGACGACGTTGTTGGTCGTGTTAAGACTTATGAATCAATCGTTAAAGGTCTCAACGTTCCAAAATCAGGCGTTCCTGAGTCATTCAAGGTTCTTATTAAAGAACTTCAGTCTCTTGGTCTTGATATCCGTGTACTTGACAAAGACAATAACGAAATTGATTTAAAACAGAACTTTGATGATGAAATCAATCTTCCAAACGTTGACGATGAAGCATTCAGTAACGTTAATGATGCCGAAGGCGCAGAAGGCTACGGCATTAAAGACGAGGATGGCGAAGACTACATCCCTGAAACAGATGATGAAGACTTCAGCTACGATGATGAATTCGGCTACGAAGATGACGGTGATGACTTCGGTTACACCGGCGATATGGACGAATAATTAGTGTTCTGTAAAATTAATTAGGAAGAAGGGTAATTCATATATGGCATACGCTTCAAAAGTTGAAACAATTGAAGAGAATAACATAGATTTTGAATCAATAAAAATCGGTCTTGCTTCACCTGACCAGATAAGAGAATGGTCATACGGTGAAGTTAAGAAGCCGGAAACAATTAACTACCGTACCCTTAAACCGGAAAGAGATGGTCTTTTCTGCGAAAAGATTTTCGGACCTACAAAGGACTGGGAATGTCATTGCGGAAAGTACAAGAGAATCCGTTATAAAGGTAAGGTTTGTGAACGTTGCGGCGTTGAAATCACAAAAAATAAGGTAAGACGTGAAAGAATGGGTCACATTGAACTTGCTGCACCTGTTTCTCACATCTGGTATTTCAAGGGTACACCTTCAAGAATGGGTCTTATGCTTGATATATCACACCGTGACCTTGAAAAAGTTCTTTATTTCGCTAAGTATATTGTTATCGATCCAGGTGATACTCCACTTGAAAAGTACCAGATTCTTAGTGATAAAGAATACGACGATATGGTATTAAGATATGATGCTGATTCATTCAAGGCTGGTATGGGTGCTGAAGCAATTCAGACACTTCTCTCAGAAATTGATGTTGATGCAATGTGCGAAGCATTAAAGGCTGAGCTTGAAGATGCTGCTGGTCAGAAGAAAATCAGACTTCTTAAGAGACTTGAAGTAGCAGAGGCATTCCGTTCATCTGGCAACCGCCCAGAATGGATGATTCTTGACGCTATTCCAGTTATCCCACCAGATATTCGACCAATGGTTCAATTAGATGGTGGTAGATTTGCTACATCTGACTTAAATGACCTTTACAGACGTGTTATTAACAGAAACACCCGTCTCCAGAAGCTTCTTGAGCTTGGTGCTCCTGAAATCATTATCCGTAATGAAAAGAGAATGTTACAAGAAGCAGTTGACGCTCTTATTGATAACGGCAGACGTGGCAGACCTGTTACAGGTCCTAACAACCGTGCTTTAAAATCCCTTTCAGATATGCTCAAAGGTAAGCAGGGTCGTTTCCGTCAGAACCTTTTAGGTAAACGTGTTGACTACTCAGGTCGTTCAGTTATCGTTGTTGGTCCTGAACTCAAGCTTTATCAGTGCGGTCTTCCTAAAGAAATGGCTCTTGAACTCTTCAAGCCATTCGTTATGAAACGTCTTTGGGAACTCGGTATTGCTAATAATATTAAATCTGCTCGTAAAATGGTAGAAAGAGCTCGTCCAGAGGTTTGGGATGCTCTTGAAATCGTTATCAAAGACCATCCGGTTATGCTTAACCGTGCTCCAACACTTCACAGACTTGGTATTCAGGCATTTGAACCAATTCTTGTTGAGGGTAGAGCTATTAAACTTCACCCACTCGTTTGTACAGCTTTCAACGCTGACTTCGACGGTGACCAGATGGCTGTTCACGTACCACTTTCAGCAGAAGCACAGGCAGAAGCTCGTTTCTTAATGCTCGCTGCTAACAACCTTCTTAAACCTTCTGATGGTAAGCCTGTTGTTGTTCCTACACAGGATATGATTCTTGGTTTCTACTATCTTACATTCATTAAACCAGTCGAAATTGGTAATGGTAAGGTATTCAGAAACCTTGATGAAGCTATTATGGCTT
>JAZNCY010000041.1:0-4948 GCA_045587825.1 Acutalibacteraceae bacterium | reverse complement strand
ATAGATGAAACTTTTTCTGGTTCTCTCCCAGCATTTATTGCTGCTTTTACTAAAAGAAAGAATTTAAGCGAAAAAGAAAAAGACGAAATAAAAAGAATGATTGAAAAGTTTTAAAAGGTGGGAGAATTATGGAGAATTTATTTTTAACTATTGTTAATATGAGTATTACTGCAACCTGGGCAGTTTTGGCTTTTACTCTTTTAAGACCACTACTCAAAAGAGTTCCTAAATGGATTAGTTGTTTTTTGTGGGGTGTGGTAGGCTTAAGACTTTGTTTGCCATTTAGCTTTGAAAGTGTTTACAGTTTAATTCCTGCAACAGAAACAATTCCGAGTGATATAACAATGTCAAAAACTCCACAAATTGACACAGGTGTGGGCATTGTTAATGATGTTGTAAATCCTGTTATTTCTGAGACTTTTACTCCAGACCCAAGTTATAGTGCTAATCCATTACAAGTTATAGTTGGTGTTGCTTCTTATATATGGCTTGTTGGTGCAGTTTTAATGGTTCTTTATAGTATTATCTCTTACATATTTTTAAAGAAAAAAGTTTCAGCTTCAGTACATTACAACAATAATATTTATTATTGCGATAACATTGAAACACCGTTTATTTTAGGTGTAACAAAACCTAAAATTTATATCCCATCGGGTGTAAACGAAAGTGATTTAGAGTTTATTATAGAGCACGAAAAATCACATTTAAAGCGTAAAGATTACCTTATAAAACCATTTTCATTTTTACTTTTATCAGTTTACTGGTTTAATCCAGCAATTTGGCTATGGTACATTTTACTTTGCAGAGATATCGAAACTGCTTGTGACGAAAAAGCAATTAAGTTTTATGATAATGAATGTAAAAAAGCATATTCTAAAGCATTACTTAACTGTAGCACACAAAAAAGAATTATTATGGCGTGTCCTGTTGCGTTTGGTGAAACAGGCGTAAAACAAAGAATAAAATCTGTCTTGAATTATAAGCACCCGGCAGTTTGGGTAATTAGTGGTGTAACCGTTATAGCAATATGGTTAGCAATTTTCTTTGTAACAAATCCTGTGAATTCAGATTTTAAAAATGTGATTGATGAAAAGGGCTATGAAATAATTTGTATTGAGCCGAAAACAATCAGCGAAACGACAATGGTGGATAATATATTAAATAGAGCTCCTGGTGGAGAATTTTCTTTAAAACCACGCTTTAGATTATATGAAAGCGAAAGTATGACCATAATTTTAGAAAAGGTTGATTTAAGCGAAGATGAAAACGATTTTTTATTAACTTTTTCTATTGAATATAATAATTTAGAAGATTTGGGATTATTATATTCTCCCTATTATAAGAACGAAAAAGGTAATTATTCATACTTTACAAAACTCGGTGGAAAGGTTCATTTTGGTGATGCGATAGGCGATGTTGGTGAAAACTGTGATGGTGAAATTATAAGTGTCGGACCTGATACGGAGTTTGTAGTAAAAGTAAGTAAGGCGTGGTTTGAAAAGGCACGGGATTGTAAAATTAGTATTAATTTTAATTTAGGTGAAATTACTTATAAAAAGAATGGTTTGAAAATTGAAGATGAATTATCAGTATTTTTAGATACTCAGTTAGCTGGTATTTTTGACAGTCAACAAAATGATAAGAATTTTAACGCTATTAATTATAAAATTTTAGATGAAGAGAAAAAGGGCAAGGATACAACGCTTTATATGACGGTAATGTGGCAGGAATACTATTATTCTGAAGAAAACGGACTTTTATTAAAGCGAGAGTATCATTATCCCGTGTCTTTGACTTATCAGAATAGTGGTAAACTTTTCAGTAAAAATGGTAAAAGTTATAACTTAGTAAAATACTGGGTTCCTGAAAATAATGAATATGATGATATGGAACTTTTTAATAATTTCTCGAATGATTCATATAACGTGTTTAAAGAAAATAAAACTTATTTTTATACCTATCACAAAAATTGTTGTGAAACAAGTGCTAAAGAGAATTTCAACGTAAAAGGTCTTGGTATCTATGGTAACGAACCTATGTTAGATATCAAAGATAGATTTAGGTTCAGCGAGGAATATAATGTCTTTAATCCAGAGCATACAGTTGCAATAAAAGTTTCAAGTATGCCAGAAAACAGCGAATATCAAAAAGTAATTACTGACCCAAAAGTAATCGAGCGACTTTATGAAATTATTTTCAATGAAATTTATTCTACAAAAGCTATAAAGGTTACTCAGGAGACTGCTGGCGATTTAAACGGAATGACAATAATTTTAGAAGATTATATGATTTATAATTCTGAACCATTATCATATTGCTTTGATAAACATTATCTTATTTCGCCATATTTCTGTACACCAGATGGTTGTTATGAGTTAGAAAGAAAACAGCTTGAAGAAATTGAAAAGCTTATTCTTGAAGCTACTAATGACACATCTGTAGATTTAACACCACTTATTAATTCAGATGATATTATTAATCATTATGATATGACTGAATACGAAATTTCACTTCCAGCATCGTGGTATTATGATAAAAATAACCATACTTTTATAAATCAGAAAACAAAGCAGAACATTACAGTTACACGAAAATTTTATGAATTCACAAATTATTATGAAATGCAAAAAGATTCTTACAATGATGCTTTAAAAGAGTATGGTAAAGAAAATGTGACTTGGAGTGAAAAATTAGGTTTTACTTATATGGATGGCGTTAGTGAAGAGTGTTTCTACTCGGTAAAAAAATCACGTGGATTAACTGTTAAAAGATTTTACGTTTATGATAATAACGTCTTTTTAGTTGAAGTAACAGACGAATCAGAGAATCCAGATTTGACTGAATGTATGAGCCTTTGTAACAGCGTCTTAATGGTAGGTAAAAGCATTTATGGTGGGTCAGCACATACGAGTAAAAAACAAGAAACAACAGAACCAGTTGCAACTACAACAAGTAATGTAAAACTTGTTACATCAAACACTCCACCAGAGAACACAACATCTCCCGAAGGTTATACCACACCTTACGTTGATTACTTTACTCCAGATGGCGAGAGAGTTTTTGAGTATTATGTAACAGAATAAAGGAAATAGGAATTAGGAAATAGGAATTAGAAAAAAGTTCTATCATTTAAAGTTTTTCGTAAACTAAAATGATAGAACTTTTCTTTGTTGATATATCAAACGCGTAGCATTTCTTTAAATTCCGAATTACGCATTCCGAATTAAAGTGCGTTTTCAACGCACTTTTTCCACTGCCTTGCAATAAGTTGGTGCCCAGCAGTAGTAGGGTGAACGCTGTCCCACAAAAGCTCAAAAATGTCGCAATTTTTACTTGCTTCATCAAAAACTTCCTGGAGTGGTACGAATATTAAACCGAATTCTTCTGCAATTTCTCTTGAAGCCTTCTGGTAAAATACAACGTTTTCTTTTATGAATTTACCTGGCGCTTCTTCTCTGTGTTTACCGAAGAAGGGTTCCATTATAATAATCTGAGTGTCAGGGTTTCTTTCTAAAACCTCTTCAATTAAAAGCCTATAAGTCTTTTTAAATCTTTCAGGTGAAGCACCGCAGTTGTGGTCATATTGGAATATAAGCTCGTTTACACCTATTAAAATACTTAAAACAGTAGGCTCTAAATTAAGACAATCTTCAATCCATCTTGCATATAAATCTGCAATTCTGTTACCGCTTATACCGCGGTTATATACAGTAACTTTCTTGCCTAAATTATCGGCTAAAATCTCACTTGCTAAAATGTATTGGTAGCCGTGACCGTGAATGTGGTTTGGGTCAGAGTTTCTGCCACGATTGCCGTCTGTTATAGAGTCACCCTGAAAGAGAATAACGTCATTTTCTTTTATCTTTAACATAATCAAACCTCTGTTAAGTGAAGAATGTAAGAGTCGCCGTCTTTTTCAAGATAATCGTTTAAGTTAAGACCAGCGTTCATAAGGTAAGCACCACTATATGTGTCACCAGTTGCTTCGTCTTTATAAATGCTATCAGGTTTAAGACCTTGTAATCTAAGCATTTTAAATCCGAGTATATCTTGTTTAATCTGTACTGCAGTAACAAGCGCTTCTTTTTTATTTTCACTTACAAATTGCCAAGCACATCTATCCCAGTTTTCAAAAGGTGACTCAAGTCTATAAAGGTCGCCGTAGTGAATAACATCATAATATTTATGGTAACGCTTTGCTTGCTCTTTAATTTCGCTGATTTCATCTTCTGTTAATTTATCAGGGTCTAATTCATAACCGAAAGTACCCCAAAGAGCAACGTTTGTCTTTGTTTCGTAGCCGGTTCTTCTACTTGCAGAAACGTGAGCACCCATTGTAGAAGCTGGGTATGCAAGAGAAGTACCAAACTGAATTGTAAGTCTTTCAATTGGGTCAGTGTCGTCACTTGTCCAGATTTGTGGTGAGAAGTAAAGCATACCAGGGTCAAAGCGTCCGCCACCGCCAGAGCAATTTTCTAAAAGAAGGTGAGGGAAGTCAGTTGTGAGTCTGTCCATAATTTCGTAAGTGCCGAGCACAAATCTGTGGAAAACTTCGCCTTGCTTTTCTGGTGGTAAATCTGCATTTGCAACCTCCGTTAAGTTGCGGTTAAAGTCCCATTTTACATAGTCAATGTCATTTTCTGAGAGAATTTTATACATCTGTGAATAAATGTAGTCACGAACTTCTTTTCTTGAGTAGTCAATTACATATTGATTTCTTGCAATTGAACTGTCTCTGCCGTTAACGTGAAGATGCCAGTCAGGGTGTGCACGGAAAATGTCTGAATCAGGTGAAATCATTTCTGGCTCGAACCATATACCGAATTTAAGCCCCATAGCTTTAACCTGACTTATAAGATTTGAAAGCCCACCAGGTAATTTGTATTCTGCAACGTACCAGTCACCGAGTGAAGATTTATCATCATCTCTATGACCAAACCACCCGTCA
>JAZNCY010000040.1:0-10441 GCA_045587825.1 Acutalibacteraceae bacterium | reverse complement strand
GCGTTTACGGTTTAAGGCGTGTTATTCCCGCAGAAATTCAGAACGAAGCCCTTGACTACTGCGAATGGAAAAACGGTTATCGTTCAGAAGCTATGATAGGCGTTTCAAAAAGTCTTATTACAAAGCTTCAAAGAGCTGTTATGGGCAGTGTAAATAACATTGTAATGAATAAAATCGGCTATATACAAGGTAAAGAAATCGGTACTCAGACTGATAAAACAAAATGGTGGATTTTCGCTCTCGGTACAGGTATTCCCATCATTTCATCGTGCTTAGGAATCGTACCAAAACTCTTCTACACACTTTCAGCTGATAAGCGTGAAAGAATGTACTCTGACCTTCAGGCAAGAAGAACAGAACTTGCAGAGTTTATGAAAACTGCAACTCCTGAAGAAATTGCAGAGATAGCTGAAAAACAATTAAACGGCGAATTCACTTTTAAAGATTAATATTTCATAAAACAAAAAGTCTTGATTGCATTTTACAATCAAGACTTTTTTAATTATTTTGTATAAGTTATTTCAGCAGTAGATTTATAACTTGATAAAGTTTTACCTTTTATAACACAAACTTTATATTTGTAGGTACAACCCTCTTTTACAGTTTTATCTGTAAATGACAAGGTTTTTGAAGAAACTGTTTTTATTGTTTTAAATGAGCCCCATTTACCTGTTGCTTCATTATATTCTACACGATAAACCCTGTACTTCTCCGCACCCTGCACCTTAGTCCAGTTCACTTTGATTCCGTCTTCTGCTTGTTCAACAGTTGCGGTTGTTATTGATAAGTATATTGCTGTACTTGTAGATTTCACTGAACTGTTGCAATTTTTATAAAGTGCTCTCACTTTATACTTATATTTCGCACCGCTTTTCAAGCCAGTATCTGTATAAGACAAATTTTTTGCATCTACAATCTTTATTTCTTGGAATGAGGACCATTTTTTTGTTCCCTCATTATAAGAAGCACGATAAATCTTGTATTTTTCTGCACTGTTTATTGCTTTCCAGCTTACCTTCAATCCGGATACGCTATTTTTTACTTTTGGTGTCGGAGTTGCAAGTATTATTCCCGTGAAATCCGAGCTCTTCTTACATTCAGAAGCTACTTTACCTTTATAAGATTTTACTGTATAAGTATATTTTACACCTTTTTTCACGTTTTTATCGGTATAACTTGTACCTTTGATTTTGGCTATTTCTTTATACTTACTTTCATTTTCTGCTTTTCTGTATAATTTATAGCCATCTGCGCCAGAAACGCTACCCCACTTGATTTTTATTGTATCAGCCGAGTTGGTTACTTTACTTATTACAGGCACTCCTGGTGCATATTTGCACTTCCAGCCATCAGAATAATATTTCGAAGTAACACCATTACCATAAGCCTTTAACATATAGTAATAAGTTTTACCGAATTTAACATCCTTATCAACATAGCGGATATTCTCAGTAGTTGCAATTTTTTTCCATTCTGAGCCACTTGTTTTTTTGTAAAGGTAATATTTTTCGGCACCCGATACTGCACCCCATTTAACTGTAATACCTTTACCAACCTGTGAATCGAACTTTGTTATTTTTGGTGCCGCAAGATAATAAATATCATACTTCTGATATGCACTTCTATAACCTTTTGCTATTGCACGGACTGTATAAGAATAATCCTTACCACTCTCTGCCTTTGTATCTTTATAACTTAAAGTAGAAGCAGAAACAGTTTTTATTACCTCCCAGCTACCTGTGCTGAGTCTTCTGTAAACAGCATATTCCTCTGCACCATTAACTACAGACCAACTTACTTTAACACCACCAGCATAACTTGAAACCTTTACAGTTTCTATTTTTGAAAGGAAAATTACTTCTTTTATGCTCGAAAGACCACTTTCAAATGTGCCATCAGCAGAAACTGCTTTAATTGCATACTCATAAACAACGCCACTTGAAACCGCTTTATCGTGATACGTTGTATTGCTTACAGTAGTTTTGGTAAGTTCTTTCCAATCATTTTCGCCCTTTACTCTTTTATATAGAATAAAATTACTGTATTTATCAATAGTTTCCCACGAAAGTGAAATTCCCTCAACTGTTAAAGATGCTGTTATATCAGAAGGTCGGTTAACATAAGTTGCACTTTTAAAATTACCCTCAGCAATATAGCTTTCACTATTATTTTTTACCGAAGTTACAGTATATTTATATTGAGTTCCACTATTCACTGTTGTATCAATAAAGCTTGTTTCAGAAGCTTTAACATCACTGATTTTTACCCAGCTGTTATCTGTTGTTCTATAAACCCTGTAAGAATCAATACCATCTACTGCTTCCCATTTTACAGTTATCGCATTTGTTTCAGGTGTAGCACTTAATACCTTTGGTGGTGTCACACGGCAGAAATCAAGTGTAAATGCATTACCCTGACTTTCTGTGCCTTCTGAATCAATTGCAACAATTGAGTATGCATAACTTGTCAAAGAAGTTACATTTTTATCGAGATATTCTGTATTTTTGGTTTCAGCTGAAACGAGTGTTTCACCTGTTAAAGCATTTTTTCTTACAACCTTATACTTAACTGCATTAGCAACTGAATCCCACGACACTCTTATTCCCTCTGCAACATTCTTAACAACAATATTTTTAGGTGAACCAAGGTAATAAATTGTTCCGTCCTTTGTAGTCATAAGACTCTCAGATTTTTCAAGAGTCGCTGTAACACCATAGGTGTAATAACCACCCTCTGCGCTTGTATCATTATAGCTTGTAGCAGCCGATGAGGTTTCACCTATCTTTTTCCACTCGTTTTCACCTTTTGTTTTTCTGTAAATAGAGTAACCCTTTGCTTCACTTACACTTTCCCAGCTGACAACTATTCCGTTATCAGTATTTTTAAAGTCTATGCTCTTTGGTGGTGTAACTCTTGATACAGAAGCCGCTGAATTCATACTGCTTTTTGTATCACTACCCACTGTTTTCAGTGCATAGAAGCAGGTATTACCCTTCACGATACTTTCATCAATGTAACTATTACCATTTACAGTAGCAAGTAACATCCATTCATCATTTGCACTATTTTTTCTGTAAAGCTCATAATTTACCGCACCTGCAACATTGTTCCAGGAAAGTTTTACACCATTTTCAGCATTTCTGCTTTCAGTAAATACTGGTGCACCTAAAAACTTGTGATATTTATTCTGTGAGCCTACAACTGAAGAAACAGTGCCATTTTCCGTAGCAACACAATAATTATAGCGTTTGTTGCTCTCTACTGTTGAATCCTCGTAATAGAGCTTTGAAGAAGCTGTTTTTTCTAATAAAACCCATTTTTCTGAGCCTGTTTCCTGACGATAAACCGCATAATGCTCGGCACCTGCAACTGCACCCCACATAATTCTTACAGAATTATTCACATTAGAAATTGTTGTGATGGTTGCTGACTTAAGATACAACTGAGAAACACCCGTAGCATAAAATCCACTATCACCATAGCCGTTACCGGATTTTACCGAATATGTATATGTTACACCACTTTCAACATTTTCATCTGTATAAGTTGTAACATCCTCTTCCACCTCAGCTATTGTACGCCATACACCCTCATCACTTGCTTTTCTGAGGACAGTATATTCTTCTGCACCTGCAACTGCACTCCAATTAAAAACTATTGCATTTTCAAGAAGCTTGGTTGAAAGTGGTTTAGGATTATCTAAAGTAGAAAAAGTTACTTCTTTAAAAACCTGAACGCCGTCTGCTGGTCTGATATCATTATTCACATCATCATTTGTGAAAAATTCCTTCACTGAAAACTTCACAGATGTCAACGGACGTGCAGAAGTAATAACCTTAAATGTAATCTTAAAAAAGCTTTTATATTCAGTATTACCTGTGCTGACACCATTTGTATTCATAAATGCAACAGAATATAAATCATTACGACCCTTTGAAAAGCCGTTAACATATTCACCTGTAACATTATTTACCTGATTGCCATCTTTATCAATCGAATAAACCGGTCCGGCACTTTTAATTTCTAAAACTGCAGGGTCAAATTCAACATTTATAACAGCACCACTTACACGTGTAAGATTCGGCTTAAGCTTTATTGTATATGTAATCTCACTGTTTTCCATACCGGAAGCACCAACATCAAGAAAATTGCTTGCTGTACCTACGGCAAAGGCTGTAAGCATATTGGCACTTATTAAGCTAAGACACATCACAAGACAAAGCGTTAACGAAACAAATCTTTTCAAATGATTTTTCCGACCTTTCTTTATTAGTAAGTCAATCCCCCTGCTATTTTGCAAGGGGATATTTTAAACACTCAGCAAGAAATACCTTCTTGATTAAAAGAACTGACACTATCCCCATTTACTGCTTTCACAGTGTAAAAATACTCAGTATTTTCGATAATATCTGCATCCTTATATGTTGTATTTTCAGCACCTTCAAGGCTACCTATCAAAGCCCAGTCTGTATACAAAGTTTTTCTGTAAATTTCATAACCTGATGCACCTTTTACTTCTCCAAAAACAAGTATGTTTGCACCTGATGTATTTTCACACGAAATTAACTCTGGTGTGCACAAATAAACAATTTTTTCTGTAGATTTGAAGCTTGATAAAGTTTTACTTTTAATAACACAAACCTTGTATTTATAGGTCACACCTTCTTTTGCGGTTGTATCAAGGTATGATAATGTTTTTGCATACACTGTTTTTAATGCTACGAAGGAATTCCATTTACCTGTTGATTCATTATATTCAGAGCGATAAACTCTGTACTTTTCTGCACCTTTTACAGCAGTCCAATCTACCTTTACACCAGTTTCTGTATTTACTACTGTTGCATTTGTGATTTCTAAGTATATTGCTGTACTTGTTGCTTTTACTGAGCTCTTGCATTTTTTGTAAAGAGCTCGTACTTTATATTTATATTTTTCACCACTTGTTACTTCTGTATCTATATATGTCAATGTTTTAGCATCAACTATTTTCACATCTTCAAATGATGACCATTTTTTTGCTACTGCATCGTATTCGGCACGATAAATTTTATATTGCTCAGCACCATTTATTGCCTTCCAGCTTATTTTAAGACCTGTTGTGCTGTTCTTGACTTTTGCACTTGGTGTTGCAAGTATTATTCCTGTGTAATCTGAACTCTTTTTACACTCCGAAATGGTTTTATTTTTATAAGACTTCACTGTGTAAGTATATTTTACGCCTTTTTTTACATTTTTATCTGTATAGCTTGTTCCGCTCAATTTTGCTATATTCTTATACTTACTTTCATTCTCTGCTTTTCTGTATAATTTATAGCCATCAACTCCTGAAACACTGCTCCATTTTATTTTTATTGCGCTTGTTGTATTTGTTACTTCACTTATTATCGGAGTTTTAAGCGTACACTTTACCGACCAACCAGGTTTTACACAACCAGATACATTTTTACCATTTTCTGATTTAAGTGTATAGGTATATGTCTTACCAACCTTCACATCAGTATCGTTAAAATAATTTTGGGTTGTTGTAGCAATCAGTTTGAATTTACCATTGTCATTCAATCGATAAACACGATATTTTGCCGCACCTGCAACTACATCCCATTCAAGTGTGATTCCTTTGTTTACATCACTTGATTTATTTTTAAGTCTTGGAGCTGCAAGATAATTAATTGCATAATCTTTGTAAGAGCTCCACGTATTGTCTATATAAGCTCTTACGGCATAATAGTTTACAGCACCAGTTGTAGCACCTTTATCTACATAGCTTGTTGTTTTATCAGAAACTGTTTCTAATTCTGTCCAGACAGTTTCGCCCTTAACTTTTCTTAAAACACAATATTTTTGGGCACCTTTAACTTCAGTCCATTTAACGCTTACACCATCAACGTGATTAGCTAAAGTAACCTTTGAAACAATCGCTACACATTTTATTTTTACTGCATCAGACTGAGCACTTGCACTTTCACCTTTATATACAACAACTGAATATTCGTAGGTAACACCACTTGTAACATCCTTATCTGTTACTGCAAGCACGTCGCCCTCTACTCTTTTCATTTCCATCCAGGCAGATTCGCCTGCTACTCTTTTTTGAACAGAGAAACCAGTTGCACCATCAACCTTATCCCAGGCAATTCTGACACCAGATTTTTCATTTGTTACTGTTATTTTTACAGTATCCATATAATTAAAGGATTTGCCAACATACCAACCATAATCCCCTGACTGAGACTTACCTCTTACCGCATAGGTATATGTTGTATTATTTTCTATGTTTTCTGAGTCTGTGTAAGTTAATCCTGAAACTGTTGCTATTACTCTGAATTTAGAATCCTCGCCACCCTTACGATAAAGAAGATATTCAGTAGCACCTTTAATTTCGTTCCAGTTTATTGTAATTGAATTTTTACCTGCAACAAATGATGTAATTCTACCAGCATCTATTGTTGTAAAATCCTTGTACTCTTTGATTGTATCTGTTGATGAATAATCACCCGCAACAAACTCTACTGTTGTAAGTGGATAATTTTTATCTATAACCTCAAATGTGATATATGCAAATTCTTTGCCTGTATCTCCTGTTTTGTAACCATTTGTGCTTATGTAAGCAAAAGTATAAGCAGAATCATCATACTGAGCATAACCGTGAGTATGCATACCAGTAACAACCTCTGTTTTGTTACCATCTTCATCCAAAGTTGTTACAGGACCAGCATCAACAACTTTTAAAACATTCTTGTCAAACTTAACAGTAACTAAAGCGCCCGTTACTGTTACACCACTTGCAAGATTTATTTTAAAGGTCACCTTGCCATCTTTAAAAATAGGCTGACTCGCACTCTTTGATGTTCCATCGGTAATAAGATAATCAGAAGCTCCGATATAAGCTGATGGCACCTCGACTGCAGAAGCCATTACTAAAAGACCTGACAACATAGAGATTATTGTCACAGCCAACATTAAAATTCTGAAGGTTTTTTTCATTGTAAATTCCCTTTCTTTATGTCTCTTTTTATATACATTTAATATAGCAAAATTATACATTATAAATATATCACATATACTTTTTCAAGTCAATGAAAGTAATCAAATATAGTGTTAAAAAAATGTAAATAATATTACTTTACCAAAATAAAAAGGAGTAGGAAAACCTACTCCAAAATTTTAGTGTTTTTAAACGTGAATGCAATGCCTTACATAGAAAAGCAAATCTTCAGCTTCTCTTTTTAATGCTCTTTGTGAAACCGAAATAACACAGTTAGCAGTACCACCAGAAAGTGAAACTTCAGTTCTTAATGCATCAGTTGCTTTTTTCTGACTTCTGCCTTCGCCGAAAACAAGGCAAATTATATTTTTAAATCTCAAATCATTCTGACGGATGAACACCTTCATTGCGGGGGCAATATTACCAAAGCTTTCGTCAGTTGCTAAAATTACTGTTTCATAATCATTCAAATCAACATCGTAGCCTTTAAGACGGATAGACGACGTTTTTTTGGTACCAAAACAATTCTGAATGAACGATTTTCTTGATAAATCACGAAGCTCAAGAACATCTATATCTTGTGAAGCACTCCTTGAACAGAGCTCTTTTACTTCACTGTCATTTGAAAAATGAACGAGTAATGTTTTCAACGAAACACCCCCTGCGAGAGATTGCACATCATATTGACAAGTAAATTCCTTTACAATACAACATCTTGAGTATAACACAAAGATTACTATTTGTAACCACTTTTTTCATATTTTGACAAATTTCTATCTTTTACACAAATAAATTTGTGCAAATTTATGCAACTTGTTACAATAATTGTTATTATTTTTCAATTATATTGAATAAAAATTACATTTCTGCTACAATATCTTGTAGTTGAGCACTCTTATTTCGCTCTAAAAATTTTGTAAGAAGGTATATTAATGAAACCACTCCGTACTTTTATACATCAGAATGGTATTAAACTCGTTCTTAATGCAGAAAAACCAATTTACGATTTGACAAAGGGTAAGCTTGCAAGAAACAGATTTTTGTCATCTGTTAATGTTGATTACATCGGCACCAATATAAAAATTGTAAAAGAAACAAATAATGCAACATACATAGCAAAATACAAAGAAGACGGCACCATTGACAATGGCGACTTCAAAATTCTTTTAACAACTGATATGCATCTTGATGAGGATTACGATTTAAACGATAAAACCTTTGATAGAATTTATAAGCAAATCCGTGACAACAAGCCCGACCTTGTTATTTTCACAGGTGACTGCATTCAGTCTAAATTCCAGCAAATTGATGCAATTCAGTTTGCAGAGTGGATGGAAAAAATCGGTGTTTACTGGGCTTATGTTTTCGGTAATCACGAGGCAAGGAAAGAAAAAGAATATCACAAATATCTCATTTTCAAAAGTCTTACTGATTACCCACACTGCCTTTCAAAATTTGGTAATAAAGACCTTTTCGGCTTTGGTAACTTCATTATAAATATAATGAATAGTGATACTGAATTAAAGCACTCTCTTTTCTTCTTCGACTCAGGCAGAGATGTTATAGAAAGCCACGCTCTTAACGATAACGTTCCTTTGGAATATGTAAATAGCTACGATTATATTAAACCATCTCAAATCCGTTGGTATGAAAACGAGCTTAAATCATTAAGCAACACTTACGGCGAAGTTAAAAACTCTCTTTATATGCATATTCCGATTCCAGAATATAAACAAATATTTAAGTTAGATGAAAATGGCGACTATATGAGGGATGAAAACGGCGAGCTTTTAAGAGAAGCAGACAAACAACTTATAAAGAATGAAAATGCTGACATTCTCTACGGCAGAGCATTTGAAACTGTTGGTTGCTCAAAGCACAACTCAGGTCTTTTTGAGAGTATGAAAAAGAATAATGCAGTAGCAATTTTCTCTGGTCACGACCACGTTAATGACATAGCCTTCAGACTCGAAAACATACTTCTTGTTTACGTTCAATACGCAAGCTACAACGCTTACAACTTAGGTAACTATGAGGGTATTGTTTCTCTCCCTGAAAAAGATTGGCAACAGGGCGTTACAATTTCTACTATAAAAAATGATGGCTCAATTACACTTGAGCAAAAAATGAATAATATTTACTTATAAAAATTATGAACCCATCGGTAATTTCAAAAAATTACCGATGGGTTCATTTTAAAATATCTCTTTAAATAACTTTTCAGTCATTTCTTCGATTACTGAAAAATCGGTTGCTCTTATATAATAATCTTCAAGTCTGTCGTGAATTCCTTTTGCGACGGATATTTTTCTTACTGCTTCAGAAAGCATTTCTTCCTGTGCTTTTTTGTTGAAATTTAAAGTTTCTTTCATTTCTGAAAGTGATTCCTTATTTAAAAATCTTGTAGCGTGTGTAATTTTTTCTTCATTTATCAACGTTTTATGTGCCGAAGTTTCCGTAAAGAAGCAAAGCTTCAATTCAGGTATAATTACGTGTTCAATTTTTGCAGTAGGAAACAACGGACAATAGCACTCGTAAACTGTGTAGCCATTGTTTCTTGCATATTCCGAAACATAGTCCATAATAAACGGAGCGCATATTGAAAAATCATCTTTTATGGTTATTATTCTTTCAGAGAGGGCTACTATTGTGTCATACTGAAGCACTACACCATCGGGTGAAATTGCACTTAAGAATCTT
This sequence comes from Acutalibacteraceae bacterium, assembly GCA_045587825.1. GTDB lineage: Bacteria > Bacillota > Clostridia > Oscillospirales > Acutalibacteraceae > DTU089. Next base: position 756 of record JAZNCY010000040.1, on the reverse strand, counting down.
TTTTGCTTTTTTCCTTTTTCTACATTCTTTCTTGTTGGAATTTCTCTTTTACATAATCTTTCAGCATAGTTTTTTAGTTTTTCTCTGTCTGTAATACCATCGCAATATCGCATATTTTCTAAAGACAGACGTGAAGCCACCTGTATAAACTCTGCAGCCTTTTTATGAAATATTTTATTCTCGTCTGTGAGATTTAAAATTGCTGTTTTATGTTCTTTTAAGTAGTTTTTATCCCACGCCTCACCTAAATTTACAATGTACTCGGTAACCCCTGGATATGTCGTATCGAAGCTGTGTGGTGATGTACCATCAACTATAGAAAAATTAATTTCTGGTGCTAATACTACATCTAAAGAATTCGGGTCAGCACTACAATAACCACGCTCCACAAAATAACCTTTACGCTCTAACTCGGAAGCAATTTTTTTCATAAGAGTAGATTTACCAGTCCCTGGTCCACCCTTTAAAATGTAGTGCTTTCCGTCATCCTTCGGGTTATACATATCAGAAAAAAGCGAAACATATTTACTCTTATTATTAGCACCAAAGAAAAATGAAACAGGTGTAATAGTCTTTGTCATAACATCACTCCATTTACGAGCCAACTTTGCTCGTTGTGTTATAGAGTATATTATGTGGTTTTTTAAGTTTTGGTTACAAAATTCAGGAAATAGGAAATAGGAATTAGGAATTAGGAATTATGGGGCTGCGACGCTGCGACGTTATTTTAATTCGGAATTATCGGAAGGCTTTGCC
>JAZNCY010000039.1:0-3311 GCA_045587825.1 Acutalibacteraceae bacterium | reverse complement strand
CAAGTGTAACAATATCTAAAATGAAAACCGAGAACATTACAAATGAAATTATAATTGTCGCAATAACACGTGCTAATTTCTTTTTATCCATTATTAGCACCACCTTTGTCTTTGCTGAAATATGAAAGTAAAATATTGAGGATTACAGCGAGAATAATTGTAATAAAAATATTTGTTACAATAGAAGCTATAAATAAAATGAAAATTATAGCAGTGCTAAAAATACCATTTTTAAAGCCTTTTGCTAAAGTGCCGAATGGAACCTGCTTCCAGGCATTAACTATTAACACAACCGCCGCTGAGTGAAGTGGAATTCTCATTAAAATACCATCTAAAAAGAAGCAAGTGTAAATTATAAGGAATACTGAAATTATTGCAGAAGTTAAAGAGTAACCTCTGATTTTATAATTTCTTACAGGGAAGCCACCCTGAATTCCGTTTAAAATTGAAGTTATACCAGTTGAATCTTTTCTTGTGTCTTTTGAATTGAAAAGTAAAAGTAAAGCACCAATAGAAATAGCAGACATAAAAGCATTTACATAACTCTGCATTGAAAAATTGGAGTTTGTGTTGAATGATGGTAAGAAAAATGATAAATCACTTTGAGAAATAAAATCAAAATTCCCTTTAAGTTCATTTATTGGTGTGTATTCAATTTGAGGATTCAAAATAAAGTTTAAAATAAGTGGTAACAAAAGCGCAAAGCATTCTGCAGGGAGATATTTATTAGCTCTTCTGAATTTGAAAGGGTAAGTAATCATAGAAAAAAGTGTAATTGTGCCAAAAAACACACCACGCCAGTTAGGGTGGAAGCCTAAAGAACGGTAAGTTTTTAAAATTTCAATTACTGTAAAGCCCTCTGCACCAATTCCAAAATAATGTGTTGTTAAAAGTGCAGTAACAGAAAAAGCAAGGCTTAAAGAAATGCCACCAAAAACTGCTGGGTGAATTGTTGTTGCTTTGAATTTATTGTTAAGCGCAAAATAAAAGAGAGCCCCACCTATAACAGAAAATGGCAATAAAGCGTTGTTTTCTGAAGATAAAACTAATAGAAGCGGTACTGTAAAAAATGTATCAGGTGCTAAAATCTCTGACTTTAATGTTACAGAAATGAGTGAAGAGGTTATTGCTGTAACAAGAGCGTACCATATATTAAGTTGTAAAGAAACGGCAAAGCACAATGAATAAGAAAAAATGAATAAAAATGCCGTTACGCCGTAGCTCAGGTTTTTAATAAGTTTATTGTTTTTTAACATTTTAATGATTCCTTTTGAAAATATGAAACGAGATTATTTTACATTAATTTTATTAATATAACAATAGTTTTTTGAAAAATATAGCAATTTAATTCGTTTGTTTCTTTAATTCTATTGACTTTTTTTAAAATACATTCTATAATAAAACAGATTTTGAAGAATGGAGTGGGATATTATGAAATTAACCCCTGCAATGAAAATTATTCTCGCGGTTGCAGCAATTTGTATTGCAATCACACTTATTACTACAAACAATATTGCAACTGTTATGGTTCTTTTTGGACTTAACTCAACACCTGTTGCTTCAACTGGCACACAAACTCAGGCTGTAGTTCAACAGCAAGGTACAGTAAACCAGGGTGGTACTGTTTCAGGTGATACAGGTTCTACAGGTAATACTGGTACTGTTACACCTACACCAGATGCTACACAACCAAGTGGTAACACAGGTAGTACAGGTTCTACTGGCGACACAGGCTCAACAGGTACAACAGACGACAAGAAGCCTGCAGACAAAAATGATGCATCAAATGCTACTCAGTCAGGTAAAATGTCAACTGAGCAAATTGTTGACCTTTACAAAAAGGGTATGGATAAAGTTCACTCAAGTGCTAAAACAGCAGTTCGTGTTAAAGACGGTGCTATCAACTACAATGGTATTGTTGAAGCAGGTGGTCTTTCAAGTGCAGCTTCTACACTTATGGGTATGTTTATGGTTCCTGACGAAGCTTCTATTGAAACTAAAAATGAGGAATGGGATAAAGCTAATGTTCCACCAAAAACCTGTAACTTAACAGCAGCAGGCGTTAAGAGTGCTGATTGTGTAGAAAAAGATGGTAAATATGTTGTAACAATCGTTGCAAAAGATGCTACTAATCCTAAAGCTGGTGCAGATGGTATCGGTTCAGTAATCGACGTTATTGAAGAAGAACAAATCACAGGTTCTATCAGTTCTGTTCCAGGTCTTTCACTCAGCAATATCAGTATCGCTTATGAAAATGTAACAGTTGTTGCTACAATCGACAAAGCAACTGGCAATATCGAAAACATTAAAATCAATGCTCCTTGTGTTCTTCAGCTTAGTGCGAAGTTAGCAATTATCAGCATTGATAATGCTAAGGTTGGTATTCAGGTTATTTCTGAATTCGCAATGACTTATTAATCATTTAAAATTACATAAGACAGCATCTGGTTATCAGGTGCTGTTTTTTATTGGAAGTGAAAAAATGCTCTCTTTAGAAAAAATAAACGAATACTTGTGTGGCGAATTAAAAGATATAGATATTAATATTTTTGACGAAGTAACGTCTACAAATACACTTTTAAAAGAACAAGGCAGGAATAAAAATGAGTGGTGTACCTACATTGCTTCTTCGCAAACAGGTGGAAAAGGTCGCTTAGGCAGAAGCTTTTATTCACCTGAAAGTAGTGGCGTATATTTCAGCATTCTTTTAAAGCCAGATTTAGAAATTCAAAAAGCAATTTTAATTACAACTGCCGCCTCGGTTGCTGTAACAAGGGTGTTAGAAGCTTTAGGTTGTAAAAATGCTAAGATAAAATGGGTTAATGATATATTTGTTGGCAATAAAAAAGTCTGTGGTATTTTAACAGAAAGTGTTATAAACATAGAAACTAAAAAATTAGATTTTGCAGTTTTGGGTGTTGGCATAAATCTTATAAAACCAAAAGAAGCTTTTCCAGAAGGAATAAAAAATATTGCTGGTGCTGTTTTTGAAAATATAACTGAAGCTTTAAAAGAGCGCTTTGTGGCAGAATTTCTTAATGAGTTTTATAAGATTTATAAAGATTTGAGCACTGCTTCTTTTATGAGTGAATATAGAGAAAAATGCTTTTTCTTAGGCGAAGAAATAACCGTAATTCAGGGTGAAACCACAAAAAAAGCGAGAGCAATTTCGGTTGATGAAAACGCCCGTCTAGAGGTAGAATATGAAAACGGAGAGCGTGAGTTTTTAAGTAGCGGAGAAATCAGTATAAAAATATAACAAAAAAATGTAAAAATGATTATTATTGTTGCTAAAATTTTTCATATTCTCT
>JAZNCY010000038.1:0-7513 GCA_045587825.1 Acutalibacteraceae bacterium | reverse complement strand
TTAGCAAATGTTTCAACGTTGTTTTCAGTTGTTGGTTTGCCAAAGAGACCTTTAACTGCTGGATATGGAGGACGTGGACGTGGTTCACCACGATTACCTTCAATAGAAGTCATAAGAGCAGTTTCTTCACCGCAAACGAATGCACCAGCGCCAAGACGGATGAATAAATCAAAGTCAAAGCCTGAATTAAAAATATTTTTACCTAAAAGACCATATTCACGAGCATCGTCAATAGCCTTCTGGAGTCTTTCAACAGCGATTGGGTATTCAGCACGAACGTAAACATAACCCTCTGTTGCACCTGTTGCATAACCGCAGATTGTCATAGCTTCAACAAGACAGTGTGGGTCACCTTCAAGAACTGAACGGTCCATAAATGCACCTGGGTCACCTTCGTCGGCGTTACATACAACATATTTCTGGTCTGCTTTATTAGCAGCAGTAAAGCTCCATTTTCTACCTGTTGGGAAGCCACCGCCACCACGGCCACGAAGACCTGAGTCAATAACTGTCTGAATAACATCTTCAGGAGTCATTTCTGTAAGAGCCTTTGCAAGTGCACGGTAACCGTCATAAGCAATATACTCTGTAATATCTTCTGGGTTAATAACACCGCAGTTTCTAAGTGCAACTCTGTGTTGCTTTTTATAGAAGTTTGTTTCATTTAAAGGTTTAACTGATTCTTCTGTAACAGTTTCACTGTAAAGAAGTCTTTTAACAATACGACCTTTAAGAAGATGTTCTTCAACGATTTCAGGGATATCTTCTACTTTAACTTCACTATAGAAGCATCCTTCTGGGTAAACAATCATAATTGGGCCTAATGCACAAAGACCAAAGCAACCAGTTCTTACAACCTGTACTTCTTCTTCAAGACCCTTTGCCTTAATGTTTTCATTAAGTGCATCTATAAGTTCGCCACTGTGGCTTGAAGTACAACCTGTACCACCACAAACGAGAACGTGGGCACGATACATAAATCTCTCTCCTTCTCTTATTTAGTCACAGCGCCAACTGTGTATTCAATAACAGGCTTGCCGTTTACAAGATGTTCTGATACAACCTTCTGAGCTTTTTCAGCAGTCATCTGAACATAAGTAACCTTTTCTTTGCCTGGTTCAAAAATTTCTACGATTGGTTCATACTGGCACATACCAATGCAACCTGTCTGTGTAACAGAAACGTGTTGAACATTTCTTTTTGCAACTTCATCAACAAGTGCTTTTAAAACAGGACGTGCACCTGCTGCGATACCGCAAGTAGCCATACCAACAACAACTCTGATGCCATCGTTGCCTTCAGCATCACGAGCAGCAAGCTGAGCCTGAGCTTTTTCTTTTATAGCAAGTAACTCTTCAAGAGATTTCATAAAAGTCATCCTTTCAATAATTCGTTATATTGTTCGTTTAAATATTCTTCTATCCAATTCATTACTGATGGCTCCGAAAGTGGTACACCATCAAGAATTTTTTTAATTTCGACTGTTGAGAAAATAAATTCTTTATCGTCTAAAACACGTCTATATAAAAATTCTTTATCAGCATTCATTGAAACTATTGTCACAATGGTAGCAGCTATATCGCCTAAAGGTGTAAAATCAATGCTGTCTGTTTTATAAAGAGCGTTAATTTTTGTACCTACACCCTTTTCTGACTCAATAGTAAACTTTCCACCAGTCTGCTCACAGGACATTTTAAAAAGTGGAATTCCCATACCAACCTTTCTGGTTGTTCTTGTTGTAAAGAATGGGTCAATTACACTTTTAACCTGTTCCTCTGTCATTCCACAGCCGTTGTCATAAATTCCAATTAAAAGAGTTTTATCTTTTGTATTTTCATTCACAACAATTTCTGTAAGTGAAGCGCCTGCAGATATTGAGTTCTGTGCAATATCAAGAATATTAAGTGAGAGCTCTCTCATTAGTCCATATATTTTGCAAGGATACCAGGGATATCATCTGCAGTAACCTTACCATAAACCTCACCGTTGATTGTGAAAACAGGTGCAAGACCGCAAGCACCGATACAACGACAAGCTTCAAGTGAGAATTTACCATCTTCTGTACATTCACCTGCACCGATTCCTAAAACCTCACTGATTTTATCGAGAATTTGCTGTGAACCTTTAACGTAACAAGCTGTACCAAGGCAAACAGAAATGTCATACTCACCCTTTGGTGAAAGTGAGAATTGTGCATAGAAGGTTGCAACGCCGTAAACTTTTTCAAGTGGAACGTCCATACCTTCAGCAATCATAACTTGAACTTCTCTTGGCAAATAACCATAAATGCCTTGTGCTTCCTGCATTACGTGCATAAGCTGACTTTTGTCATCCTTGCATTCTGCAATTACAGCATCAAGCTTTGCTTTTTGTTCAGGAGTACCTTTGAAAGGTATGCTACTGATTTTTTTAAGCATTAATAATTCCTCCATTTCAAAAATCGAAACTATATAAAGCAACCCCAAAAAGTTGCATACATACAGATTAATTATATCAACTTTAAGAAAAAAAGTCCATAGAATTTTTCGACTTTTTTCGCTAATTTGACATTTTTTTAACATTTTTCTGTTTTGCATAAAAATCCACCATCATTTTTTGTAGCTTTAAACGATATACCTATCTTTCACAGTAATTTTTAGATGTTTTTTCCAATAGATTAATAACTCTTATTATGTTAAAATATATGTGATAATTATTTTATATACTGGAGAGGTCTATATGAAGATTTCTGAAATTCAAACCATACTTAATGCCGAGCTTATCTGCGGTGCAGATTTATTGGAAAGTGAAGTTTTTACTGCCTGTGGCAGTGATATGATGAGCGATGTGTTAGCCTTCGTAAAAGAACAAGCTGTTCTTCTTTCTGGTCTTGTTAATCCACAGGTTATAAGAACTGCTGAAATGATGGATATGAAATGCATTGTTTTTGTACGAGGTAAAAAACCAAGCTTAGATATGATTGACCTTGCAACTGAAAGAGATATAGTTCTTTTGAGAAGCGATTTAGAAATGTTCACTGCTTGCGGTCTTCTTTACCAGAATGGTCTTAAAGGAGGCAGTGGTATCTGATGGAATCAATTAAACTTCATTATGATGTAAGCGGTAACGATTTCACCTGTGCTGGTGAAGCATCGGGTAAAATCAAACGTGAATTAAAAGGACTTGGTTTTCCTAATGAAATAGTAAGAAACGTTGCTATTGCCGTTTACGAGGGTGAAATCAATATGGTAATACACGCTGGTGGTGGCGTTATTGATGTTGAAATCACCCCGGAGTGTATTGCACTTGATTTAATCGACGAGGGCCCGGGTATTCCTGACGTTTCTCTCGCTATGAAGGAAGGCTTTTCAACTGCACCGGAAAATGTACGCCAGTTAGGCTTTGGTGCTGGTATGGGTCTCCCCAACATAAAAAAATACACTGACGAAATGGTTATTGATACAAAAGTCGGTGTCGGTACTACAATTCACTTAAAAGTTTTTGTAAAATAAAATTTGGTAGGTTTATTATGAATAAATATTTCCATTCAGTACGGCTTGATAAAGACAAGTGTAAGGGATGCACAAACTGCATCAAGCGTTGTCCGACTCAGGCAATAAGAGTTCGTGCTGGTAAAGCCCATATTATAAACGAGCGTTGTATTGACTGTGGCGAATGTGTAAGAGTTTGCCCACATCACGCAAAATATATAAGTCGTGACTCATTGTCACAGATAGTAGATTATAAATACAGAATAGCACTCCCTGCCCCTGCACTTTATGCGCAATTCAACAATTTAGATAACGCTACACCTATATTAAGAGCGTTACCGCTTTTGGGTTTTGACGCTGTTTTTGAAGTTGCTGCAGCAGCTGAATTAGTTTCAGAAGCAACAAGGTTTATGATGAAAGAAAACAAATTAAAATTACCTGTTATTTCATCAGCCTGCCCTGCGGTTGTACGCCTTATAAGAGTACGCTTCCCTGATTTATTAGAAAATCTTTTACCAATAAATTCTCCGGTAGAATTAGCCGCAAGACTTGCACGTGAAAAAGCAGTTAAGGAAACAGGCTTAAGACCACAGGAAATAGGTGTTTTCTTTATTTCTCCTTGTCCTGCAAAAATAACTTCATTTAAAAATCCTTTAGGTGTTGAAAAATCAAACGTTGACGGTGCAGTTGGTATTAATGATATTTACCCTGTTCTCGTGAAGATTATGGAAAAAGGTGACAGATACGATATACCTGATGCAGAACAAAATTCGGGCATTATTGGTATAAGCTGGGCATCAAGTGGCGGTGAGACATCGGGTATTCTTAACGATAACACACTTCACGCAGACGGAATTGAAAACTGTATGAAAATTTTAGAAGAGGTTGAAACAGGTACTCTCGATGCGATTGATTTTATTGAACTCAACGCTTGTCAGGGTGGTTGTGTAGGCGGTTGCCTTACAGCCGAAAACCCTTACATAGCAAAAACGAGACTCAGAAAATTAAGAAAATACGCCCCTGTTTCCTGCAATACTCTTCCATCAGAAGAAATTCCTGATTATTTCTTTATAGATGGTGAATTAGAGCCTTGCGATGATGTTATGAAATTAGCTGATAACGTAGCAGAGGCTATGCTCAGAATGAAGCGAATGAACGAGCTTTTAGAGGTATTCCCTGGTCTTGATTGTGGCACTTGTGGCACACCTGGTTGCCGTTGCCTTGCCGAGGATATTGTTCGTGGTTTTGCAAAAGAAGATGACTGTGTTTTCAGAATGAAGCAAAATCTTGCACAAATGCAGAATGGTGAAACTTTCGAAAGTCTTATTCCTGCTCCATTCAGAAAAACCCCTGACGAAAACTAAAATAAAAAGGTGAGATAGTTTTGACAGTAAAAGATTTAAGCGAAAAATTAAATTTAACATTCCTCTGCAATGAAGATAAAGCCGACAACAGAGAAATAGACGGGTGCTACTGCGGTGACCTTTTAAGCTGGGTTATGTCAAGAGCAGAAGAGGGCAACGTATGGCTTACAGTTATGGGTAATGTCAATTCTATTGGTGTTGCTGTTTTAGCTGATGTTGCGTGTATTGTTCTTACAGAAAATGCACCACTTGATGACAATGCAAAGCAAAAAGCAGATGAAAATGGTGTTATAGTTCTCACAACAGATAAAAATTCTTACGAGGTTGCATCGGAGTTTTCTAAATTACAATGAAGCTCTATTATGACTTTCATATTCACTCAGGTCTTAGCCCTTGTGGTGATAACGAAATGACACCCAACAACATCGTAAATATGGCAAAGCTTTACGATTTGGATGTCATAGCTTTAACCGACCATAACTCTACGCTAAACTGCCAGGCAGTTATGGAAGCCGGTAAAGAAATAGGTCTCACTGTAATTCCAGGTATGGAGCTTTGTACTGCTGAAGAAGTACACTTAGTATGCCTTTTTCCAAATTTGAAAATGGCAAACAAATTCTGTGAATACGTGCATTCAACCTTACCACCTATAAGAAATAAACCCACTGTTTTTGGTGAACAGCTTGTTTTCGATAAAAATGATAACATTCTGGGATTTGAGCACACGTTACTTATTACTGCTTCTTCTATAAGCGCAAACGATGCAGTAAGCATTGTTGCTGATTATGGTGGTATTTGTTACCCTGCTCACATTGACAGAAACTCTTACAGCATAATTTCAAACCTAGGTATTATAGATAGCTCTTTCAGCTTCAACTGTGCAGAAGTTGCTGATATTGATACTGTTGACACTTTAAAAAAGCAACACCCTTATTTAAATGAACTGAAAATCCTTTCGAGCTCTGATGCTCATTACTTAGAGCATATGAGGTTAAAGGAGCATTATATTGAAGTAGAAGAAAACACTATTGAAGCAATTTTCGCGTATTTAAGAAATCCTTGTTAGAAGGAGTGAAAAAAATGAACACAGAAACCACTACCTATGACGTAAATAAACCTATGCGATACGTCGGACGACGAGAGACTTTCGCTTACATATTAAACGATATAGGTGCAAGTCTTAACATCAACGATTTTAAAGAACGCTTTATTTATGACGTTGTTAAAATCGACTTCGGGTATCTCGCTATCCAGAATATCATTGCAACTGTATGGGATACTATAAATGATACGTTTATTGGTGTTACAGTTGACCGAACAAGAACACGTTTCGGTAAATTCAAGCCTTACGTTCTCTTTGGTGAAATACCACTTACACTTATAGGTCTTTGTATGTGGTTAATACCATTTATATTTCCTAATACTGCTGCAACTCATCTACCAAAATGGCTTTTCTATTTTGCTATGAGCATAATTACAGAAACCGCCGAAACCTTTACTTCTATTGCAAAAACTGGTTTCCTTGCCACAATAACCCCCGAACCCTTAGAACGTTCAAGGCTTATTGCTCTCGCAAACGTTACTTCGCACTTAGTTGAAGACTTACCGAAGCAGATTTTTGGTATTTTATTTGACCTTATAGCAAACAAGAAAATTAATTTGCCACTCCAGAACCTTTTCTCGAGTTTTGGTATTGCTTGCGCAGTTCTTTCAGCATCGTTCACACTTTTCTTTGCAACCACCTCACGTGAACGTGTTTCTCAATCTATAAAACAACCATCTGTGAAGCATTGTCTTAAAGCCGTTGTAACTAACAAGCCAATGCTTATTTATGTACTTTCAGACTTCTTATCAGGCTTCAGCATAAGCCTTAGCAGAACAAACTTCTATATAGACGTTATAGGCTCAATAACCTGGAAAACGATTGTTGGTATTCCTGCATTCCCGATAAAATTTATAAGCTATAGTTTTGTTGAACCTTTAAGAAGAAGATTCGCAACAAAAACGCTCTGGATTTTAGAAGATGCCTGGACAGATATGTTATGGCTTATAGTCTTTGGTATAGGCTCAATAAACAAGAACTTCAAGAAAAAAGGTATTATTTTACCTTTGATGGCTATAGAAGAAATTTTTGAAATGTGCGTTTATGGTTTAAGGCGAGTTATTCCTGCCGAAATTCAGAACGAGGCACTTGACTATTGTGAATGGAAAAATGGCTATCGTTCAGAAGCTATGATAGGCGTTTCTAAAAGTCTTATTACAAAGCTTCAAAGAGCTGTTATGGGTAGCGTAAACAACATTGTAATGAATAAAATCGGTTATGTTCAAGGCCGTGAAATCGGTACACAAACCGATAAAACAAAATGGTGGATTTTCGCACTTGGTACAGGTATTCCTATTATTTCTTCCTGTCTTGGAATTGTTCCAAAATTATTCTACACACTTTCGGGTGAAAAGCGTGAAAGAATGTACTCAGACCTTCAGATTCAAAGAGCAGAGCTTGCAGAATTCATGAAAACTGCAACCCCTGAAGAAATTGAAGAAATGGCAGAAAGACAATTAAATGGTGGCTTCCGTCATTAACAATAAAAATGTGTCTTAACCATTATGGTTAAGACACATTTTTTATTTGCATTGTATGCCCTTGGTGTTGTAGTAACTGAAATATGAACCCGAAAA
>JAZNCY010000037.1:0-1986 GCA_045587825.1 Acutalibacteraceae bacterium | reverse complement strand
AAAAAATAAGAGAATATCAAAATGATAAAAATGACGATTTAACTCTGATTACGCTTGTACTTAATAAAAATGATTAGGAGTTGTTTTAGTGTATAAATTTACTGGGTTTACTGAAAGTGCAAATAATGCTTTGAATTTTGCAATTGAAGCTGCAGAAAATTTTGGACACACATATATTGGTAGTGAACATATTTTATTAGGTCTTTTGTCAGATAGCAAAACAGTTTCAGCATCACTTTTGAATTCTAAAAAAATAACACTAAAAAAGGTAGAAGAGCAAATTAAGAAAAATATAGGTGTGGGGATTCCTACATCACTTTCACCCGAAGATGTTACACCAAAATGCAGAAAAATAATTGAAAGTGCCCTTAACACTAACACAAAAAAGGCTGGTGCCGGTACCGAGCAGCTTCTATATGCTTTATTAAAAGACTCACAGAGTGCTGGTTGTAAAATCCTTTCTGCTCTCGGTGTCAGTCCTTATGAGGTTTCTAACGATATTTTAAATGATAATAACGAAAACAAGAAAACGGTAACAAAAGAAACAAAAACAACTCTTATTGATAAATATGGTAAGGATTTAACAGAATTAGCGCAAAATGGTGGTATAGACCCAGTAATTGCACGTGAAAATGAAATTGAAAGGGTAATTGAAATTCTTTCAAGAAGAAGCAAAAATAATCCGTGTTTAATTGGTGAGCCTGGTGTTGGTAAAACAGCTATTGCAGAAGGTCTTGCTTTAGAAATTGCTAATGGTAATGTACCAGAGAATCTGAAGAATAAAAGAATAATTTCTCTTGATTTAACTTGTATGGTCGCAGGCACGAAATATCGTGGCGATTTTGAAGAGCGAATTAAAAATATAATTGATGAAGTACAAGAAAACGGAAATATAATTGTATTTATTGATGAGCTTCACAACATTGTTGGTGCTGGCTCTGCTGAAGGGGCAGTTGATGCGGCTAATATTTTAAAGCCATCTTTAGCACGTGGTGATATAAGAGTTATAGGAGCAACAACTTTAAATGAATATAGAAAATATATTGAAAAGGATGCTGCATTAGAAAGACGTTTTCAACCTGTTATTGTTGAAGAACCATCTTTAGAAAGTGCAAAAGAAATGATTTATGGGGTTAAAAGCTTTTATGAAAATCATCACGGTGTTACTATAACTGATGAAGCGATAGATACAGCTTTGACACTTAGTGAGCGTTATATTACAGATAGATTTTTACCAGACAAGGCTATTGATTTAATTGATGAAGCTTCTGCTAAAGTTAAATTAAAAAATTACTGTTTGCCTGAAAATATAAAAAACTTTGAAAAGAACATTAAAGAAAAAACAGAAAACAAATTAAAAGCAATTAAAGAACAAGATTTTGAAAAAGCGGCAAAATACAGAGATGAAGAAAAAAGATTAAATACCGAATTAAGAATTAAAAAACAAAAATGGCAGGAAGAAACAGATAATAAAAAATTATTTGTAACTGAAGAAGATATTAAAAATATTGTTTCAGTTTGGGCTAAAATTCCTGTTACAGAAATCAGTAAATCGGAAAGTGAAAAACTCTTAACTCTTGAAAAAGAATTACACAAAAGAATTGTTGGTCAGGATATTGCTGTAAAAGCAGTTTCAAAAGCTATAAGACGAGGCAGGGCAGGTATTAAAGACCCTAAAAGACCAATTGGCTCATTTTTATTTTTGGGCCCTACGGGTGTAGGTAAAACAGAATTAACAAAGGCTATTTCAGAGTGTGTTTTTGGTAACGAAAATGAAGTAATCAGAATTGATATGAGTGAATATATGGAAAAGCACTCTGTTTCAAGACTTGTAGGTTCACCACCTGGTTACGTTGGATTTGATGAAGGTGGTCAGTTAACAGAAAAAGTCAGAAGAAAGCCATATTCAATAGTGTTATTTGATGAAATAGAAAAAGCAGACAGCGATATTTTTAATATTCTTCTTCAAATATTAGAGGATGGTAT
>JAZNCY010000036.1:0-6198 GCA_045587825.1 Acutalibacteraceae bacterium | reverse complement strand
CGTAAACCTTATGAAGTAAATCATTGATTTTCATTTCTTCACCTTTTTCCTTATTTTATTTTTATGAAAATTGATTACTCAATAATTTCCGCTTTTTTCATTACAATTGGCGTAACCGGAGATGAAAGTTCGCCACCGCGCATTACTCTTTCTGTATTGAGGAAATCGTCAACTGTTTCCATTCCTTCAATTACTTTACCAAATGCTGCATACTGACCATCTAAAAATGTGCAGTCGCCATAGCAGATAAAGAACTGACTGCTTGCAGAGTTTGGATTCATGCTTCTTGCCATTGAAACAACTCCACGGGTATGTGAAAGTGTATTGTTCACACCATTCATTTTAAATTCGCCTTTTATATTGTTTTTGCTACCGCCACAGCCTGTGCCTTCAGGGTCACCGCCCTGAGCCATAAAATCTTCAATAACTCTGTGGAATGTAAGACCATCATAAAAGCCTGACTTTACGAGAGTTTCAAAATTTTCTACTGTGATTGGTGCATGCTCTGGGTAAAGCTCAATAATAAAAGCTTTACCATTTTCCATTGTTACTTTTACTTTAGACATATTTATCACCTTAAGCCTTTATAGTCATATCGAAGAATTCGTCAAATTCATAAGCCATTTTAGTCTGCATAACGATATTATAAACCTTACCGCCTACGCCTTCTGCTGTAGAAACATCTTCTAAAACAGTTGTTATTTTAAAGAAATAATCAGCGTTAATAATTTCACCTGTTGTAGAGTCAATTTTAAGCGTTACTTTACCATCTTTTAAATCAACCTGTTTAAGCTTCTTAGCGTCTGCTTCACTTAACTCAAGAAGGTTGAACACCTTGCCATAAGGAATATCTTTCCTCTCTGATTGTTGTGAAGGTGCTGCAGGATAAGGATTTTTGCTGTCATATTTATAATCACCAAGAGTAATTGTGATTAAATAATAATTGCCCTCTGTTTTGAATGAAACACTCTCAATATCATCAAATGTGAGTCTGCAGCTTACACTAAGACCGCTTACAGGATAACTATTTATATGCTGAACTCTGTTAGCAGCAGGAACAACTTTTGATTCCTTCTGAGGATTATAAAGATTTTTTGCCTCCTCAAGCATTTTATCGTATTCTTCAGGATTCTCTTTATCTTTTAATAATGCTTCATTATCTCTTATGAAATCAACGTACTCCTTATCCTTACAGTTAAGACTGTTAAGAAGAAGTGGTGCGCCTGAAACAGAAATCTTTGCAGATTTGCAAGTACCTGTTGCTGTTCTTTTAAAGCCTGGCATCGTACTTTTTACTGTGTTGATTTCGTTAAGGAAATAATCAAAAACTTCTTCATCGCTTACACTTGCTTCAAGACCACTCGCAACTCTCAATGCTTTTCTTGCATCTGCTGTTGTTACCTTGCCATCACCTGTGTAATCGTAATTAACATTTTCTTTTGGTGCTTTGAGTTTCGCTGCAACCTTAAGGTATTCAGACGCATCCTCAGTAGTAACCTTGCTGTCGCCTGTTATATCACCCTTTGAAAGCTGTTTGTTAAAAGCCTCTGTGTATTCTCTTGTTTCTTTGTGTGGGTCCTCTGCTGTTACTTCATCTGCTGCAAAAGCATTAAAAGAAAACGCAGTTAACAAAACACAAATGCTTAAAATAATACCTATAATCTTTTTCATTTTTTTCAATCCTCTCTATATTTATTTGAACGCTGCTTTGATAAACTTCAAAGTTTGTTTTATCAATAGCTCATCCTGATTTTCTTCGTCTTCACCTATATAAACCTTGAGACGCTCCTTGTAATAATCACAAGAAATTGAAAACTGAAGCATTGTAAAAATATTATCAAGCAAAAATGCAAACACCCGTGGGTCAATGTCACTTCTTACATCGCCTGACAACTGTGCTTTTTTTATAACCTCGGTATAAATTTTAGCAGATATTGACTCAACTCTTTCTGCTAACATTCTTGAAAATTCAACGTTACTACCGGTTGTTATCGCATTATAAAGCTTAATTAATTGCGGATGCTTTCTTGAAAACCTTAAAAGCTCTTTTAAAACACTTTCTGCCTTCACCATAATATCTTCATCTGAAGAAGAATGCAGAAGCAGAAGCTCCTCGAGCAATGCAAGATTTTCTTTAACAACCATTGCAAAAAGCTCTTCTTTATTTTCAAAATACTTGTAAACTGAGCCTACACTTATTTCAGCCTTTTTTGCTATCTGCTGAATAGATGTATTTTCAAAGCCATATTGTGCAAATTCAGTTGTTGCAGCGTCTAAAACACGCTTTCTTTTTTCTTCTGGAATTTTATCAAAGGCTTCTTTGTGGAATTGTAATTCTTCTGAATTCATTTTACACTCCTAATTACACTAATACGCTATTTTAGAATTTTAACATTTTTTATGTAAAAAAGCAACAATATAAGCGAATTTGCAATATAGAAAATATTGTCTTTTTTTTGTTAAGGGTGACTATAGAGTGAAAGGATTTCTAATGTGATTTTTCATAAATTTGCAAGTGATTTACAGCATTTTTTTACAAGTTTGTTAAATCTTTTTAAATTGCCAAAAAACCTTGAAATATATATAGTGTTGTGATATAATTCGTGTGTATTGTCAAATTTATATAATATTATTGTATTAGTTTCAGGAGGTTAATTATGATTCACTCTGTTTCAAAAAGAGTAATTCCATTGCTTTTCGTTTTGATAATTGCTGTTGCTTCATTTGCTATAACAGCTTCAGCAGCTACTACCGAAGAAGAGCACGGTGGCACTTATGGGTACATAATCCCCACAGACAGTAATCTTTCAGCACAGAAAAATTCTTACACTTTCTATGGTAACTCTGCCAAGCTTTATTTTATGATTTTCAGTGCAGGTAAAGAGAACTCTTACTTCAACGTTGAAATTTATTCAACAAACGACTATAACCCGGATAATATCGTGTCAAGCTACACACGTGACTATCCATCTGACAAAGGTTCTGTTCCATTAGAGCTCGACTGGTCATTCAAATCAAATCCAAGTGGCACATATTACGGAAGATGTTACACTTCTATTGCTAATGGTGAGGACCAGATTATTGACAAATCTACTATTTGTAAGTTCACTATCAATATCAATCGTCTTGGCAAAGAAACTATTTCTTTAACAAGCATAAAAAATACCGAAAGCGGTATAAAAATCAAGTGGACTGGTCTCAGTACTGCAGTAAAATACAGAATTTACAGAAAAACTGAAGGTACAAGCTTCAAAAAACTTGTTGACGTAAAGGCTGGAACAACATCATACACTGACAAAACTGCTCAGGTTGGTGTTCAATATTACTACACAGTTAAAGCTTTTGATGACCTTTACTCAAGCCTTTGTGAGAAGCCGGGTCTTACAATGGTACGCCTTACTCAACCAACACTCACAGAACCAAACTCACAGAGCAGTGTTTACCCTGTTATAAAATGGTCTAAGGTTCAAGGTTGCCAAGGCTACTATATTTACAGAAAAGGTGGTTCACTCAACGATTCTTCATACAAAAAGATTGCTACAATCAAAAATCCTGATACGTTGAGTTATACAGATAAAACTGCTACAAGTCCTGACTGGGCTTACACATACACCGTTCGTGCATACCACGGCAAATTTTACAGTAGTTACAATTCAACTGGTGTGGATTACAACTGCCTCACTGCTCCCTCATTAAAATCAGCAAGCAGTGTTAATGCGGGTATTAAAGTTACTTGGTTAGACTCAAATAACTTCACAGAAAGATACTCTGTTTACCGTAAAGCAGATGGCGAAACAAAATGGAAAAAAATCGATAATGCAACAGGCTCATCTTATGTAGACAAAAATGTTAAAAATGGTGTTAAATATTCATATAGCATAAAAGCTGTTTCTAAAACAAACTCAAGCACATACAACAAAACCGGTGTTAAAACAATGTTTGTTACTTCACCAACACCTTCAAAAATTGAGGTTTATAAGAGTGGTAATATCAAAGTTTTCTGGAATTCAGTTCCAAATGCAGAAGGTTACATCGTTTACAAGAGAGTGAACGGTGGCGAATTAAAACGTATTGCAAAAATCAAAAACCCTAAAACACTTGCATATAAAGATACAAGTGAAAAAAAATCGGGTGAAGCATACGAATATAAAATTCGTGCTTATATAGATTCTTATAAGAGTTATTATTCAACTCCTGGTCTTAAAGCTATGTTCCTTGCTGCTCCTACAGTAACTGTAAAGAATGAATACACTACAGAATACGGTAGCACAGTAAAGCTCACCTGGAATGGTGTTAATGGTGCAACAACATACTCAGTTTTAAGAAAAGATGAAGGTGGCGCTGACTGGACTGTTTTAGCTACAAACGTAACTGATAAAACATACCACGACAAAACTGCTCAGAGCGGTTCTAAATATTATTATGCTGTTAAAGCGGTAAATGGAAACTATGTAAGTAATTACGTTTCTTCTGAGCTTTTCACAGTTCTCGCTACACCAATTCTTACTGATACAGTTAACACAGATTCAGGTGTAAAAATCACCTGGGAAAATGTTAATGGTGCTGAAAATTACACCGTATTCAGACGCACTCCTTCAGGTTCATGGGAAAATATCGGTACAACTGCAAATGCAGAGTTTATTGACTCATCAGAAAATGCTACTAAAACATCATATCTTTACACTGTTCGTGCTAATTTAGGCGAGCTTAAGAGTAACTATATGATTAATGGTATTGGAAACTTTGTTAGCGTTGAAAGCGTTGACCTCTTGTTTGAAGAAAACAAAGAAACAAACGAAGCAAACGTTACAATCACCTGGAAAGCTACTGGTGCTGACAATTATGAAATTTATCGTTCTGAAAATGGCGCAACCGCTACATTTTTAGCAACTGTTCCTGCAACTCAGCCTCAGAGCTATATTGATAAAACTATTACTCAGGGTTACACCTATACTTATATAGTTAAGCCAATCAAAGACAGCAAGCTTTCTGTAAGCATCTCTTCTGAAAAAATCAAGTGGGATTTCCCACCAATCCCTGCAGTAAGCATTCTTGCTACACCTTACTATGCTAATGCAGAACTCGGTGACAGAATTGAAATTATATGGGATAGCGTAAATGCAGCTGAAACATACGATATATATCGTAAAACTGCTGATACTGATTGGGTTTATTTAGCAACTGTTTCTAAAGATGATAATTTAAGATACAGTGATACTGCTATTGAAACAGACGTTATTTATTATTACAGTGTTAAAGGCATCTCTGCTGACCGCGATAGTTTATTTGATGACAAGGGCACCGAAGCAATGCTTAAAGGTCCTGTTGAACCAATAGAAGATATATTTGCTCAGCTTTCAGATGACCCTACTGGTAATGGAGAAAAGGTAGTTACACTCGCTTGGGAATCAAACGAAAAAGCATCTCTTTACAAAGTAATGAGAAAAGCTGGTCCTGATGGCGAATGGGAATTAATGGGCGTTTTCTTAAGTTGTGAATTATTAGTATTTACCGATTATTCCGTTGAGCAAGGTGTTGAATACACATACACAGTTCACACCTACTCCCCTGACAGACCAAGTGTTGACAATATGGTAGGTAAAACTATTATCTGGCCAAGTGATAACCCACCTGCTGAAGATACAACTGTTCCAGATTCAACAACACCAGAAGATACAACTGGTAATGGTAGTGACGAAACAACCACAACACCAGATTCAACTGAACCTGGTACAACCGAACCAGAAACAACAGTTCCTGAAACAACTGAACCAGAAACAACCGAACCAACAACTAAACCAGAAGAAACAACTAATGACAGTGGTTTAGATATTCCGGATGCATAATAAAAAACACACTCACATTCAAATGAATGTGGGTGTATTTTTTAATTCTACGAATCATAGGTTGCTTATTATTTTATATTATTATAAAATATTTTCAAAAGGAGAGCGATTTTATGAACTCACAAAAATGTGGCAAATTTATTGCTGAATTAAGAAAAGAGAAAAACCTTACACAGAAAGATTTAGCCAATAAATTAAACGTTTCTGACAAGGCAATTTCTCGCTGGGAGACAGGCAAAGGATTCCCCGATGTTGACTCGTTACAGGCTTTAAGCAGTTTTTTCGATATTACAATAAATGAATTATTATCAGGAGAAAAAGCAGAAACCAAAACAATAGAAGAAATCGCCGA
>JAZNCY010000035.1:0-2375 GCA_045587825.1 Acutalibacteraceae bacterium | reverse complement strand
CACCAGAGATTTTCTATGACGAATTAAATGACGAATATTTAATTCATTGGGGCTCAACTGTAAAAGAAGATAATTTTTCGCATATGTCAATTTATTGTACTACTACAAAAGATTTTGAAGTATTCACAGAGCCAAAACTGTTTTTTACTAAAAATAACGAGATTTTAGATAGTCATTTAATAAAAACACGAGATTTGTATCATTTGTTCTATAAAAATGCTCATAATCCTGGTGTGAATATGCATAGTGTTTCAGAAAATCTTTATGGTCCGTACAGCCACGATGAAGTATTTTTAGAATATATGTTAAGCGACGAGGCAACATTTAATAAACCAGGTGCTTACGAAGGTCCTACAACCTTTGTTTTACCAGATGGCAAGTGGTGTTTGCTACTTGATTTCTTTGGTTGTGAAAAAGAGAAAATGGGCTATGTACCATTCATTTCAGATGAAGCGGGCAACTGCAAATTTAAAAGAGCAGATAATTTATTTTCATTCCCTTACGGCTTTAAGCACGGAAAAGTAATTGAAATAACCGATGAAGAATACGAAAGGCTAAATAATTATGAATTTTGAAGTAACAAAAAAAGATTTTTTAAAAGACGGAAAACCTATTAAAATAATTTCAGGTGCGGTGCATTATTTCAGAAATATGCCTGACACATGGGAAGATATTTTATTAAAATTAAAGGCGTTAGGCTGTAACTGTGTTGAAACCTACTGTGCCTGGAATATGCACGAAAAAGTGCAGGGCGAGTATGATTTTACAGGTGTTTTAGATATAGCAAAATTCATTGAAACTGCAGGCAAATTAGATTTAATGGTAATTGTAAGACCAGGTCCATATATCTGTGCTGAATGGGAATTCGGTGGTTTGCCGTGGTGGATTCAGACTGACGAAAATATCGAAATCCGCTGTATGAATAAAGAATATATAAATCATTTCGATAATTATTTAGATAGACTTTGCCAAGAAATAAAACCATACCTTTTTACAAATGGTGGGCCTGTTATTATGGTGCAGTGTGAAAATGAATATGGGTATTATGGCGACGATAAAGAATATCTTACATATTTAAAAAATGGTTTTATAAATCGTGGAATTGATGTGCCACTCTTTACGTCTGATGGTACTTCTAAAGAAGATTTGCTTGATGGTACAATCGAGGGTTGTCTCTCTACTGTGAATTTTGGTAGCAGGGTAGAAGAAAACTTCAAGGCACACGATGAATTGTATCCTGAGTCTATTAAAATGTGTATGGAAATGTGGAATGGTTGGTTTGACGCCTGGGGTGACGAAAAGCATCACACAACCTCGTCAGAAGATTATGCAAAAGTTGTTGACGATATGCTTTCACGTGGCTCACTTAATATGTATATGTTTATAGGTGGCACAAACTTCGGTTTCACATCGGGTGCAAATCACTATGAAACCTTTACGCCTGATGTTACCAGCTACGATTACGATGCACTTCTTTCAGAAAATGGTGATATCACACCAAAATATATGGCAGTCCGTGAGGTTATAAAAAAGTACGTTGATTACGATTTGCCAGAAATTCCAGCTAATCGTGAAAGACGTGCATACGGAAAATGTGAGCTTACAGAAAGTGTCGGTATTTTTGAGAGCTTAGAAAAACTTTCCACACCGATTTTTTCAAACGTGCCTAAATGTATGGAGCATTACGGCACTGGCTACGGCTTTATTGCATACACTACAACTCTTAACAGAGATTATGAAAATGCTGAATTACTTTTAGAAAGCCTTGGCGACAGAGCGCAGATTTATATAAATGATAATTTAATTGAGATTCTTTATATCAATGATAAGTTAAAAACCGAGTTTTCAGCCAAAAAAGGTGACACTCTCACAATTCTTTGTGAAAATATGGGCAGAGCAAATTTCGGTGCTAAAATGATGCGCAAAAAAGGTATTGCTGGCAGATGCCTTATAGATAGCAGAATTCATTTTAATTGGAATGTGTACCCATTACCAATGAATAACCTCGAAAATCTTGAATTTACAAACAACAAATTCAATGAAAAATCTGCATTTTATAAAGGTAAATTCAACGTAGATAAAAAATGCGACACATTCTTGAAATTAGACAATTTCACAAAAGGCTTTGTTACAATTAACGGCTTCAATATCGGTAGATATTGGGAGGTAGGCCCACAAAAAACTCTTTACGTACCACGCTCAATTTTAAAGATTGGCGAAAATGAAATAATCGT
Organism: Acutalibacteraceae bacterium; assembly: GCA_045587825.1. Lineage (GTDB taxonomy): Bacteria > Bacillota > Clostridia > Oscillospirales > Acutalibacteraceae > DTU089. Next base: position 141 of record JAZNCY010000035.1, on the reverse strand, counting down.
CTTTGAAAGCGACGGCTTAAAAGGTGAGCCAGTAGTTGAATTTGGTACTGAACATATAATAGGATAAAATAACCCCTACGGCAGATTATCTGACGTAGGGGTTAAATACTACCAGCCAACCCCCAACCCCTAACCCCCAAC
>JAZNCY010000034.1:0-4031 GCA_045587825.1 Acutalibacteraceae bacterium | reverse complement strand
CTTCAGCAACGTATAAAAGCGTACCAGCCATTATACGAACCATATTATATAAAAAGCCGTTACCACGAACTTTAAATATAACCATATCACCCTCACGCCTTACAGATGCAGAGTAAATTGTTCTCACTTTTGAGACAACTGTTGCACCAGATGCACAAAATGCTGAAAAATCGTGTTCACCTAAAAAGAACTGACACGCTTCATTTAAAAGTTCTTCGTCAAGCTTCTTATATTTATAATGGCACACTTTTTTATACATAAATGGTGATAAAGCTTTTGTATTTAAAAACACATATTCATACTCTTTACTTACGGCATCAAACTGTGCATTAAATTCAAGTGGAGCTTCGTTACAGGAAACCACAAGAATTTCAGGTGTGAGAAAAGAAGCTAATGCAACCGGAAAAGAGTCACAAGGAATAGTAGCTTCGGTTTTTACGTTAAAGCAATATTCTTTAGCGTGAACGCCTGCATCAGTACGGCTACAACCATTGATAACAACATCTTCACCAGTAAGACTTTTAAATGCATTTTTTAATTCTCCTTGCACAGTTCTTAAATCGTTCTGAATTTGCCAACCGTGAAACTGAGAACCATCAAAAGTTATTTTAAAAAACAGGTTTCTCATAATTATATTAACGCCTCAAACTGAAAATTCATAAAAATAATTACTGCACAAATAAGAATTGTAGCAACTAAAGCAATAGCATCACGGAAAGTGAACTGCATTTTTCTCATTCGTGTTCTGCCCTTACCACCAACATAACACCTGCAGGACATAGCATCTGCTAATTCAAATGCTCTTTTAAAAGATGAAATTATAAGTGGAATGAATATAGGAAAAAGTGCTTTGATTCTTTTTAAAAGATTACCGCTTTCAAAGTCTGCACCACGTGCTTTTTGTGCTGACATAATTCTATCAATTTCATCAATAAGTGTCGGAATAAATCTAAGAGCTATTGTCATCATCATAGCAAATGTATGAATATCAACTTTAAACACCCTTAATGGTGAAAGAAGTCTTTCGATAGCATCCGTTAAATCTGTTGGCGAGGTTGTATAAGTAAGAAGTGAGCTTATTACTAATAAAGCTACAATTCTTACTGCAATAAATATTGCTGTATATATGCCACCATCTGTTATAGCAATCTTTTTATAGCTCCACAAAACGTCGCCCGTATTATTGTAGTAAAGCTGTAAAACTGACGTAAGTAAAATAATTGGTAAAAGCGGTTTTAAGCTTTTAACCATTAACTTAGGTGAAAGCTTTGAAAAAGCATAACAAACTGCAACAGTAAGGAGCATAACCCCCATTGAAGCGAAGTTTTTACATATAAATATAAAAATTATAAGTACAAAGCAAAAAATTATTTTTGCTCTTGCATCTAATTTGTGTAAAAAAGAATTTCCGGGGAAATATTGACCGATTGTAATATCTTTAACCACTTATCTTCCCCCTTTTAAGAAATTCAATTAATTTTTCTTTACCTTGTTTTACTGTATAAACATCTGTTGGTACATCGTAGCCTGCTTCTTTAAGTTTTAAAAAGACACGTGTTATTTCTGGCACGTCAAGACCTAATTTTAAAAGCTCATCACCTTTAGAGTAAACCTCTTCAACAGTTCCACTCATAACAATGTTCCCCTCTGAAAGAACTAAAACTCTGTCAGCTACTAAAGCAACGTCATCCATATTATGAGAAACAAAAATAACAGTGCTACCAGTTGTTTTATTGTAGTGTTTAATTAATTGTAGTAAATCGTTTTTACCAACAGGGTCAAGACCAGCGGTTGGCTCGTCTAACACTAAAACCTTTGGTTTCATTGAAATAACACCAGCAATTGCAACACGGCGTTTTTCACCACCAGATAAATCAAATGGTGATTTATCTAAATAATCTTCAGTTAAACCAACAAATTTAATTGATTCTAAAACACGTTCTTTGATTTCACTTTCTGAAAGCCCCATATTTTTAGGGCCAAATGCGATATCTTCATATACAGTTGATTCAAAAAGCTGATGCTCGGGATACTGGAAGCAAAGACCAACACCAAAACGGCATTTTCTCACGTTTTCTTTTGAACTCCAGATGTTTTCACCCTGAAAGAAAACCTCACCACTTTCTGGCTTTAAAAGACCATTAAGATGTTGCAAAAGTGTACTTTTACCTGAACCTGTATGACCAATTACGCCAACTATTTCACCTAAATCAAAATCAACAGACACGCCTTTTAGGGCACCTATCTGAAAAGGGGTGCCTTTGGAGTATTCGTATTTTAAATTTTTAACTGAAAGTACTGACATAATTTATAATCCTTTTGTTTTACTGTATTTTCTTAAATGCTTCTAAAAATGAATCTTCTGTTAAAACCTTTGTACCTAAATCGAAACCATCCTTCTTTAATTCCAAGGCTAATTCTAATGGTTTTGGTACTGAAAGACCTATTCTCTTTAATTCTTCTGTATTTTTAAATACTTCTTCTGGTGTACCATCAAATACAACTACACCATCATTCATAACAATTACTCTATCAGCATTTACGGCTTCATCCATAAAATGAGTAACAAGAATAATTGTCATACCCAAATCTTCTTTAAGGCGTTTTAAAGCATTTATAACTTCTTTTCTGCCTTTAGGGTCAAGCATTGCAGTAGGCTCGTCCAGAACAATACATTTAGTCTGCATAGCTATAGCACCAGCTATTGCCACTCTTTGCTTCTGACCACCAGATAATTTATGTGGCTCGTGAAGACGATAGTCATACATATCAACAATTTTTAAGGCTTCATCTACCCTTTTTCTGATTTCTTCACGTGGCACACCTAAATTTTCAGGACCAAATGCAACATCGTCTTCAACAATAGTTGCAACAATCTGGTTATCAGGGTTCTGAAAAACCATACCTACATTTTGTCTTATTTTAATTTCATTTTCTTCGTCACTTGTATCAAGCCCGAAGCTTATAACTTTACCACTTGACGGGTAATTTATAGCATTCATAAGCTTTGCTAAGGTTGATTTACCAGAGCCGTTATGACCTAAAACACAAGTAAACTGACCCGAATAAAAATCAAGTGACAAATCATTTATAACTTCTGTTTCTTCTTCAGAATACTTAAAAGAAACGTTTTTAAATTCTATAATTTTTTCCATATTATTTCTTCCAGATAGCAGTTGAACCACAAGGTAAAATAAGACCATTTTCTGAAACTTTTAAACCTATTTCATCTGCTACGGCTTCACCGCCAAAATCTTTAACTATAGTCGAATTCAATATGTAGCTCATTACTGCAGGTGAAAGCCCCGCTGTGTATGAGTTAACAAGTACTGCGAGTGGGTCATCACTTAAAACTTGTTTACACATTTCAATAAAGCCGTAAACTTCATTTTCTAACTTCCACACTTCGCCGCCTGGCCCTCTGCCGTAAGATGGTGGGTCCATTATGATAATGTCATATTTCTTTTCTCTGCGGATTTCACGTGCGACAAATTTCATACAATCGTCAACAATCCATCTTACAGGTTTATCTGCAACACCCGATGATGCCGCATTTTCTCTTGCCCATTGAACCATACCCTTTGAAGCATCAACGTGAACAACTGAAGCGCCAGCCTTTAAAGCCGAAACTGTTGCAGCACCAGTGTAAGCGAAAAGATTGAGTACTTTAACATCTTCACGACCGCTATTTTTAATAATGTCTCTTACCAATTCCCAGTTACAAGCCTGTTCAGGAAAAACTCCTGTGTGCTTGAATGACATCGGTTTTAAATTGAACTCTAAATCGTTGAATTTAATCTGCCAGACCTCAGGAATCTTCTTGTAAAACTGCCAGGAACCACCGCCAGTATTTGAACGGTGATATCTTGCATGTGCTTCACGCCACAATTTATTTTTCTTTTCTGTTTTCCATATAACCTGTGGGTCAGGGCGAATTAATATAATATCGCCCCACCTTTCAAGTCTTTCACCGTCAGAACAATCTAATAATTCATAATCTTTCCAAGCGTCAGTAATACGCATTAAAGTAA
>JAZNCY010000033.1:0-4801 GCA_045587825.1 Acutalibacteraceae bacterium | reverse complement strand
TTTTAGAAAGTGAGTCACCTTTATCTAATACAACGAGTGCAGTAACTATTTTGGTAAGTGATGCAGGAGCAGTTATTTTATCGGCATTTTTTGAGTATATAACCGTATCTGTATCGACGTTAACAAGTAATGCAATTTCAGACTCATATTTTGGAGCATCGATATCGTAAACGGTGGATTTATCAGCGGCAAAACTTGTCACCGGAAACATTGAAATAAATAAAATTAAACAAAATATAAAAATAAGTGATTTTTTCATAGACAACACCCAATAAATGTAGTAAAATAGTAGCTAATGTATTATAACACTTTATTCAGAGAAATGAAATAGTATTTTAAAAAAAAGGAATGTGAATTTATGGTTTATATCACAGGAGATACTCACGGAGACCCTGAACGTCTTTCAAAATCAGCTTTAAAAGAGTTGCAGCCTGGCGATACTTTAATTGTATGTGGTGATTTCGGCTTTGTATGGGATAATTCAAAGACTGAGCAAAAAATATTAAAAGCATTCACAAAAAGAAAGTATAATATCTGCTTTATTGATGGTACACACGAGAATTTTGAAATGCTTAATGGCTACCCAGTTACTTCTTGGAATGGTGGCAAGGTTCACAGAATATCTGATAATATCTTCCACCTTATGCGTGGTCAGATTTTCACCATTGATGGATTAAAAATCTTTACTATGGGTGGTGGCGAAAGCCCTGACCTTGAATACAGACTCGAAGAAACCTCGTGGTATAAATATGAAATACCATCTAAAGCAGAGTTATTAGAAGGCGCAAACAATTTAGAAAATGTTGATTGTAAGGTTAACGTTATAATAACACACGAACCCTCCAGTATTATTAAGGATTTCTTAAAATTAGGTAACAATGAACCAATTCACGTAACTACTCTTAATGCGTATTTCGACGAGCTTTCAAAATGCAGTACATTTGACCGCTGGTTCTTTGGTAGTTTACACCTTGATAAATATATCTCAAATTCATATATCGGTGTTCACAAAGCACTTGTGAATGCTCATACTGGCGAAAGAGTAAGTATATAAAAATTATAAGAAACTTGACAAACAAGTTTTGATATAATTGTTTACGTACCTCACGCCTCCATAGTTAAATGGATATAAGAACCTGTCGCTAATGCGCCAGAACCTTGTTACTCGCTATGCTCGTAATAATAAACCCCTCTAACAATATTTTTTAGTTTATACGCGCCTCCATAGTTAAATGGATATAATAAACCCCTCCTAAGGGTTAGTTATAGGTTCGATTCCTATTGGGGGTGCCAAAAATTCCGTTCACAAAAGTGGACGGAATTTTTACTTATTCACTATTACTTATTCACTCTTCACTAAAAAAAGTCCCTGAGATAATCTCAAGGACTTTTTATTAAAACCAACTTGTTATGAAAATTTCTAAACCAATAAAAATAAGAATTACGCCACCTAAAATACCTGCTTTACCAGCGAGCTTTGTACCAAATTTTTTACCGATTAAAATACCAGCGAAGCAAATGAAGAATGTGACAATAGAGATTATTAAAACAGCTAAAATTGCAAAAGTCAAAGAATAATCAGCAATAGTAAACCCAACTGAAAGCGCATCTATTGAAGTAGCAACGCCCTGAACTAAAAGTGCAGTTAAACCAACGCTTTTTAATTCTGCTTCTTCCCCTTCTTTACTCTTTATGCTATCATAAAGCATTTTGCCACCAATGTAGCAAAGAAGAATTAAAGCAATCCACGGAATGAGTTTTTCAAACCAACTGAAATACTGAACTATGGTGTGAACACAAATCCAGCCAATAAGCGGCATTAAACCCTGAAATAAAGCAAAAAGACCTGCAACGCCAGTTATTTTACTTTTTTTCATTTTCGGCTCATTCAGTCCATTTGCAAGGGAAACCGAAAAAGCATCCATAGCAAGCCCGACACCTAATAATATGTTGTTGAAAAAAAATGTAAAGTTGAGCATAGGTTTTTATTCCTTTATAAATCCAATTAAAAAAAGCACTTGCAATGACAAGTGCTTTTTTTGGTGCTGGTGATCGGACTTGAACCGATACGATGTTGCCACCGAGGGATTTTAAGTCCCTTGCGTCTGCCTATTCCGCCACACCAGCATTACTTGAACAATTATACTCATTAAAGTTATGTTTGTCAAGAGTTTTTTTAGTAAATATTGAAAATTTTTATATTACAAATCCACCATTAACTCCAAGTACCTGACCTGTAATAAAATCAGCACCTGAAGAGAGTAAAAATACAACTGCATTTGCAACGTCTATTGGTTCACCTAATCTATTAAGTGGAGTTTCTTCTTTTAAAGCTTCAAGGTCCATTGGTGAAAACTCTGAAATCATATCTGTTTTTATAACACCTGGTGAAACAGCATTTACTGTAATACCAGAAAGACCAACTTCTTTAGCAAGTGCTTTTGTCATACCAATTAAGCCTGCTTTTGAAGCAGAGTAATGAACTTCCATTGAAGCACCAACGTCGCCCCACATTGAAGTAATATTTACAATCTTACCCTCTTTATTTTTAAGCATTCTTTTAACAGCTTCTCTTGAACAATAAAAAGCACCTGAAAGGTTTACACCAATCATATCGTCCCACATTTCATCAGTAATCTCAGTAAACAAAGCCTGTTCTGCAATTCCTGAATTATTAACGAGACCATAAAGTGAACCAAAACGACTTTCAATTGCATTAAACATTTTACGAACGTCATTAGGATTAGAAATATCTGCTCTGAAAATCTCTGCATCAACGCCCATTGATAATAAATCTTTTTTTAATTCTTCAGCCTCAGTTTTAGAAGTATTGTAACCAATAGCAACTGTGTAACCCTTTAAAGCTAATTTTCTGCAAATATCAGCACCAATACCTTTAGCGCCACCAGTAACAAGAACAACTCTTTTTGTGATATTATTCACTTTTTGTGCCTCCTATCAATTCAGAAAACTCCTGAATATTTGCTGCATTCAATGGTTTTGAGGTATAACCGGCAGGAGGAGCAAAAAATCCACTTGGTGCACTATTTTTAACGCTATCATAATAAATAATTGTTCCATCAGCATTTTCCGACATCAGAATAGTATTACCTTTATAATAAGTAATACTACCATCATCATATTTACTGTAGCTTACTTCTTTACCATCTTTTTTGGTAGTGCCATTTTTTACTATTTTCTTATCGCTATCAAGTAAATCATCTTCTAAAAGTGAATCAAAATTTTCCTCACCTTCATATTCAGCGAGAAGAGCTTTTGGAATTGTTATATAACTCTTATTTTCAATCTGAACAAGATATATGTTTAAATAATCAATAATAATACCTAACTGACTGCCATTATAAACTGTCATAATAGCGTATTTATTACCACTCTGAGCTAATTTATAGGTAGATGTTTTACCATCCTTAACAATTCTGCCCACAACATAATATTGTCTTGATTCAAAAATAGATTTATCATCCTGAGCATTTGTATTTGAAGCAGAATTATAACGATTATCAGTAATTCCACCTAAAGCATTTTCATCTAATTTATTATAAAAGTTTTTACCGTCATTAATTTCATCTTGTGACAAAGTAACATTTTCTGTGCCGATAACGTTACCGTTTTCATCAGTAACCTCTACAACTCTTGTTACATAGTTATTTAAATCCACCTGTGAAATATCTTCAGGACCACCTGGAAGAGCAATTGAAAAATCACAACCAGTAAACAACACTGCGATTAACAAAATAATTGATGATAATAATACAATAGATTTTCTTTTCATTGTAAACTCCATAAACTTTAATAATTACTTACTTTTCAAAACACTTTTTATATGTTTAAAAGTTTCTTCTTCCCCTTTTTCTTGTAACATTACAAGCCAGGATTCTAAAAGGTCTGAAGTTGTTTTATGAATAACACGCCTGTGCTTTGATTTCATAAAATACTCAATAGGCATATTTTCATTATAACTTGATTCATTATATATTTTACTTGCCGCTACCCTATCACAAAACATTTCGGCAACATAATTAATTGGCATTTCAACAGGCTCAACAACTTTTGAAACAGGGTTATAATCAAACCAATATTCAAAATGATGTTTGTTTCTGCCTTTATGGTGCATCCAGGCAAGAGAGTAACCATTTTCTTGTCTTTCGGCTTCATTGGGGCTTTTTTCGCCTAAATAATAGTGAGCACCTACTAAGAATTCTGATGGCAAATATTTAGATAAATCGTGCCTTAACCCTTGCCATAGAATTCCACATTTTGCACAATGGCGAATTACAGCGTGTCTATGCTTTGTAATAGTTTTAAAGTGTTTAATTGGGTGTCCCATAAACAACCTCTTTATTTAGAAATTTTATAAGTATAGAGATATTGAGAATTGATATCATCAGGTGAATCAATATCTGCTTTTAAAGAAAGTTTTCCGTTATCATTAAAAATTTCAACTTTTGCATCTGAACCGAGAAGTGAAACTTTTAAATCTTCACTGTATGGCACTTCTTCAAATGTCTGCTTTTTAGATGGGAAGATTTCAGTAATTGCATAAATGTTATTGCCATTCTTTGTGTAGTAAAGACCATCTTTTTTAGTCTTTTCATACACTTCTGAATCATAAATTGCTTCGCCATTTAACTCTAACCATTTACCCATACCTAAAAGACGTTCTTCCATAAGTGGTGGAATTGTGCCATCAGCATCAGGGCCGATATTAAGAAGGAAGTTACCACCTTTTGAAACAAGTGAACAAAGTGTTTTGAGAAGCTCTTTTACAGAAAGGTAGTTT
>JAZNCY010000032.1:0-7197 GCA_045587825.1 Acutalibacteraceae bacterium | reverse complement strand
TGCTGTACCTTGAATTGGCATATTCATAGCAACTCTTTCGCCAAAATTACGAAGATTTGCATTTGAAGATGTAAGTTCAGGTAAATATCTGCGTCTGCCAAAAACAGTCTCGGCGTAGCCTTTTGATTTAGCATCACTTTTGCATTTTTCCATAAATGCTGCAACACCCGAATAATTTGCAAGGTAGCCTTTAATATATCTGTCAGCCTCTTGTACTGATGTTCCAATATCATTTGAAAGACTGAAAGCACCAATACCATAAACAATACCAAAGTTTACAGCCTTTGCTTTACGTCTGTCATCGCTTGAAACATCTTCCATTGGTACACCGAAAACCTGTGAAGCCGTTGCAGTATGAATGTCAAGATTTTCAATAAACGCTTTTTTCATTATCTCGTCTTCTGCCATACTCGCAAGAACTCTTAATTCAATTTGTGAGTAGTCGGCATCAACTAAAACGAAGCCGTCTTTAGCATTGAAAAATCTTCTTAACTCTCTACCCAATTCCGTTCTGACAGGAATATTCTGTAAATTCGGCTCTGTTGATGAAATTCTGCCAGTTCTTGTTTCTGTCTGATTTAATGTAGAGTGAATTCTGCCATCATTATCAATAACCTTTAAAAGACCATCACAGTAAGTTGATTTTAATTTACTGAGAGTTCTGTATTCTAAAATCTCAGGAATTATAGGGTGCTTATCTTTTAAGAATTCAAGCACCTCTGCATTTGTAGAATAACCACTCTTTGTCTTTTTCTGGTGTGGTAAATTGAGCTTATCTTCTGAGAAAAGCACATCACCTAATTGCTTTGGTGAGTTAACGTTAAATTCACACCCAGCTAAAGCATAAATGTTAGAAAGCTTTACTTCAATAACATTTGCTAACTTTTCGCCATAAGAAACAATGCCATCTCTGTCAACAGAAAAGCCTTCTCTTTCCATAGAAGCTAAAACTCTTGAAAGAGGAATTTCAATTTCATAAAGAAGCTTTTCCTGACTGTTTTCTGTAATATCACTCATAAGCTTTAAAGATAAAGCTTTCATTACAGCCGCTTGTTTTATAAACTCTTTTTCTTCTTCATAAATTGAAAGTAAGTTTTCATCGTCTGTTTTAACTTTTACTTTTTCAAGATTATACACTTCACTTAAAGCAGAAACGCTGTAATCTGATGAATTAGGGTTAAGCAGATAGCCTGCAAGAGATGTATCTAATTTTATATTCTGTGGCTCTATGCCGTTAATCTCACAAAAAGCAAATAAATGCTTTGCATTGTCTGTAAATTTTGCAATTTTTTCATTTTCTAAAAATTCTTTTGCAAAACTCATAAACATAAAGTCAGCATTTTCAGATACGGCAACACCTTTATCTGTTTTAAAAAAGAAATACTCTATACCACCATCGTTGTATTTAGTGACAAAATACGCTTCACCGATACCTTTAAGTTCGTCTAAAAAAGAAGCATAATCATCTACATTGAACACGTCAATCTCTTTGGTAGGTGTTGCTGTATCTGTTGTGTCTTCGGTTTCTTCATCAAGATTAAAGCGTTTAATGTGCTTAAACATTTCTAAAGATGCAAAAAGACGTTTTGCCAAATCTTTATCTGGTGATTTGATTTTATAATCTTCTAAATTTGTGCTTATTGGTGCTTCGAGGCAAATTGTACCTAAAGTTTTACTTAAAAATGCACTTTCTTTTGATGTTTCAAGTTTAACTTTAGTGCCAGCCTTTATATCTAAATTTTCTAAATTCTCATAAATATTTTCAATAGAACCAAATTGGCTTATTAAATCAATAGCACCCTTAGGGCCAATACCCTGAACACCCGGGATATTATCAGAAGAATCGCCCTGAATTGCTTTTATATCAATAAGCTGTTTTGGTGTTACCTTATATTCTTCTTTGATTTTTTCAACATCATAAAGTGTAGAAACTGGTTGACCCGCTTTTGTTGAAGCAAGAACAACGTTAACATTTTCACTTACTAACTGCAAAGAATCTCTATCACCTGTTGCAATATAACAAAAGTCGCCCTCTTTACACGAAGCCGAAAGTGTTCCTAAAATATCGTCTGCCTCATAACCCTCTTTTTCAACTACTGTGTAACCGAGAGCCGTAAGCAATTCTTTTAATGGTGCAAACTGTTCAACCAATTCTCTTGGTGCTGGTTTTCTTCCCGCTTTATATTCCGAGTACATTTTGTGACGGAATGTTGGTGCTTTTAAGTCAAAAGCAATAGCGACAGAATCCGGCTCGTAATTAGAAAGTAACGAAAGGAAAATATTTAAAAAGCCATAAATGCCATTTGTAAATCTGCCGTCTTTTGTAGAAAGCAATCTTACACCATAATAAGCTCTGTTTAATATTGAGTTGCCGTCAATAACAAGTAATTTCATAGTGATTTTACCCCTAAAGTTTCAAGTGTAACGAAATGATATCCGTTATTCTGAAGATATTTTTCTTCGGTTAAGGTTCTTAAAGCCCCCAAAGCTGAAATTTCAGTTTCTCTGCCTGGTGTTTTTACTTTAATGCCAGTCTGTTTTTCAATAAATTTATCAAGACCATACATACCCGCAACGCCACCACAAAGGAAAATGCCGTCGTCAGTAATATCTCTTACTAATTCTGGTGGAGTAACCTCTAACACTTCTGTTATAGCCTTAACTATTTCGTCTATACATTCTCTTATAGCAAAATTAATTTCTGTTGCATTAACCTCAAAGAACATTGGCATTCCTTCACTTATATCTTTACCCTTAGAAATTGCAACAACGCTTTCGTCACGGATTTCTGCGCCACCTAAAATAATTTTTAATTCTTCGGCGGTTAATTTACCAACTGCAACGCCACGGTTGTCTTTAAGGTATGCTTTGATTTTTTCATCCATATCTGCACCGCCGATTTTTGCACTTTTTGCAACGGCAATGCTACCCATAGTAACAACTGCAACGCTTGTTGTCCCCGCACCTACGTTTACAATCATAGTGCCGTATGGTTTGTCAAGCATAACACCTGTACCAAGTGCTGCTGCAAGTGGTTCTTCAATTAAGACTGCACGACCAGCCCCAGCATTTAAAATACACGAAAGAATATTTCGTTTTTCTAAGTTAGTAAGCCCTGCTGGCATTGTGGCTGCAACAGTAGGCTTAAATATTTTATTTTTACAGATTCTTTCAATAAATGTTCTTAAAAGAAGCTTACTGTTTTCAAGGTCACTAATACCACCAGAAAGAAGTGGACGAACTAATTTTATAGCATCAGGGCATCTGCCCGTCATCTCAAGAGCCTCTTTACCAGCTGCTAAAACACGGTTAGTTTCAGCTTCAAGCGCTAAAACTGCTGGTTCAGAGAGCACAATCCCCTTGCCTTCAATAGCCGCAGTAACGCTACCCGTACCTATATCAAGACCAATTTTAAGACCTACCATTATAACACCACACTTTCAAATCGACATACTCAGTTATTATACACCTATTAATTAAATTTGTAAATAAAAAAATCGCCAACCAGTTAATACCGATTGGCGATTAAAAACACTTTTATTCTACGTTACCTGTATTTTGTTTTGCTTCAGTTTCTTGTTGTGCTTCACTTTTACCTTTAGTTACAGTACTTGTAACACCACCTGAAACGTAACTTCTGCCACATTCAGGGCAGATACTTGTATGTAACTGCACAGATTGGCTTACAACCTCTCTGTCTTCTCTTTCAGCCTTTGCCTGTTCTCTTGTAACGTGCTCATACTCGTGACTTCTTACTTTAGCAGCCGCTTGGTCTGGCGAGATATGAGCAGCAGTTTTGAAGGAAACACCAGGGTCATCTGAACCATCCTGATATTTTCTTTCAGCACAGGTTTTGCACTCGCCCTCTTCAAAAACCTCTTGTGGAGATTTAACATCATCAGGCTTTTTAAGTAAACCTAATTCATCTTCACTTAAATTTTTCATATTAAGCTGATTAGCAACGCCAACAACGTTACCCTCAAAGTGACTTGATTTACTGAAGCCACCATAATTCGCAGCAGTATTTTCAGCAGTATTAGTGGTGGCTTTTACAGGCACCTGAGCCTTAGCTACTGCTTTTGCTTCATTAACTGACTCGACGCCTCTTAACAAAGACTCGTTATTGTTATAATAAGTTGAATAACCTAAAACGCCATTTACCATAAAAAACCATCCTTTCTGCCCTTTTTCTTTATTTTACCAATTTTATAGAAATAAGTCAATTGTACATATTCTATAATTTATTGACTTAAATTTGTATTTTTGATATTATGAAGTTAATTAAAGCTAAGGTGGTTTATTTATGGCTGGTGTACAGAATTCAAAACTCAAATTACTTGTTCTTGCTGATATTTTAGAAAAACAAACCGACGAAGAGCATACTTTAACTGCAAACGAGCTTTGTGAGAAATTGCAAAACGAGGGAATCCCCGCAGAAAGAAAGTCAATTTATAAAGATATTGACGTTTTAAGAGAATTCGGTTATGACATTATAAAAAGCACCTCTAAGACAAATACAGGCTACTTTTTAGGCGAAAGAAAATTTCAGGAAGCAGAAATACGCCTTATTTCAGATGCAATTCAGGCGGCAAATTTTATTTCACCAAACAAAACTGCAGAATTAGTAAGTAAATTTGAAAGCTTTTTAAGTAAAAATCAATCTAAAATTCTTCACTCACAGGTTTACGTAGAAAAAAGACCGAAAACTGCAAACGAAAGAATTTATTACACCATAAACAAATTAGATAAAGCCATAAACAAAAATCTTAAAGTTAATATTCTTTACCAGAAAAGAAAAATCACCGATGAATTCAAAACTGCTACAGAAGAAAAAACGCACAAGGTAAGCCCTTATGCTCTTATATGGTCAAATGATAATTATTATTTAATCTGTAACAATGAAAAGTATGACAATTTAATGCACGTAAGAATTGACAGAATAAAATCTGTAGATGTCACAGATGAAAAATCAAGACACTTTTCAGAAGTTTCTAACTACACAAGTAAATTTGACGCTGCCGATTATGCTAATAAATCATTTAATATGTTCAGCGGTGAACCAAAACCAATTCAGCTTATTTGTAACAATGATTTACTTGATGTTATGCTCGACCGCTTCGGTAAGTCAGTTAAAATACAAAAGAATGACGAAAACTCATTCATTTTAAGAACAAACGCCGCAGTCAGCGAAGGACTTATTGCCTGGATTTTACAATTCGGCGCAAGAGTCAAAGTCAAGTCACCAAATGATTTGATTTATGAGATAAAAAAGGCGGTCCAGGAATTAGCGGAAGCGTATAAATAGTTGGCTAGTATGGCTAGTATGGCTAGTATGGCTAGTGGTCAGTGAGTCAGTGATCAGTGTGGTTAGTGTAATGATTATATGAATTTTAATATAAAGAGTGAGAAGTATGAATTATAACATTTATTTCAGCCCAACGGGTGGCACAAAAAAGGTTGCAGATATTCTTGCAAATAATCTAAGCGGCGAATATATAGGAATCGACTTATGCCGTGACATTGAACCAATGACACTGAGTTCTAATGATGTGTGTCTTTTTTCTGTTCCGTCTTTCGCTGGTCGTGTTCCTACTATTAATACTGAACGTATCAAAAAATTTTCTGGTAATGGAGCAAGAGCAATTCTTAATTGTGTTTATGGAAATCGTGAATGGGATGATACATTAACAGAATTACAGGATGTTTTAGAAGAGCTTGGTTTTGTTTGTGTTTCTGCAGTTGCAACGGTTGCAGAACATTCTATACTCCGTCAATTTGCTACGGGTCGCCCTGATAAAAAGGATGAAACTGACCTTATTAGTTTTGCAAAACAAATTCAAGAAAAACTTAACAACAATGAAGTTATGACAACAAAACTTACTGGTAGCCACGGTACATATAAAGCTCATAATAGCAGTAGTTGGAAACCTGCTGGTAGTGAAGCTTGCATTTCTTGTGGACTTTGTGCAAAAGAATGTCCTGTAAGTGCAATTGATATTAATAACCCAAAGACAACTGACAAAGAAAAATGCTTCAATTGTATGCGTTGCATCACCTTTTGCCCTGTTCATGCAAGAGATTTAGATGCAGAATTTTTAAAAACAATGGCTGAAAGAATGACACCTGTTCTCAGTGGTCGTAAGGATAATTATTTATTTATATAGAAACGCCACAAATCCCAATCTAACGAGGTTAAATCAATATGATTATCGAATATAAAGACACTCATAATTTTGAGTGCAAAGATTTGGAAAATCTATTTCTTTCTGTAGACTGGTCATCAGGACATTTCCCTGATAAACTTGCTATTGCTATGAAAAATTTTAATACAGTTTATTCTGCTTGGGATGGAAACAAACTAATTGGAATGATATGTGTTATGGATGATGGAGTAATGAATGCTTATGTTCATTATCTTTTAGTAAACCCTGATTATCAAGGAAAAACAATCGGAAGAACTCTTGTAAATATGGTGAAAGAAAAGTATAAAGAATATATGCGAATCGTAGTTATAGCTTATAATAACGAACTAAACTTTTATGAGGCGTGTGGTTTTGAAAAAAGTGAAAACGCTTCGCCTATGTTCATAACATCATTGTGGACATAATATAATCACGGCGTAGCCCCTTTTCTCTTATCTATTCACTATTATCTCTTATCTTATAAGTTGTCGAGTGGATTTTAGTGTAGATGGCATTTTCTTTATCCCCGAAGGCGTATGCAGATACGCCGAGCGGGTAAAAAAATGACAAAAAACCCCAAAGTTTAAAACTTTGGGGTTTTGTTCTACACAAAATACACCGACAAATTAGTCTGCTGTGTATGGGAGAAGAGCAATATGTCTTGCTCTCTTAATTGCTGTTGTGAGTTCTCTCTGGTGGTAAGCACATGTGCCTGTTACACGACGAGGGAGAATCTTTGCTCTGTCAGATGTAAAACGACGAAGCTTTGCAGCATCTTTGTAATCGATTGTGTCAACTTTTTCAACACAGAATGCGCAAACTTTTTTTCTGCCCTTTTTGTTAGGACGGCCTGCGCCTCTTTCAGCCTTATCGTATGCCATTTTAGTTTCCTCCTTAATAGTTTTTAGAATAGCACAACAAAGTGTGCATCAGTTCAAATTAATTAGAATGGTAATTCGTCATCATCAGCTGAAGCTGAGAAATCATCAACGTTACCATTTGAGAAAGATGGAGC
>JAZNCY010000031.1:0-3587 GCA_045587825.1 Acutalibacteraceae bacterium | reverse complement strand
CAGTATTTAAGTATGTAGATGAAATATTTGCTTCTTCACAAAAAAATGAAGTGAATGGATTAATTTATTTTACAGATGGTGATGGGATTTACCCGAAGCAAATGCCAAAATTCAAGTCAGTATTTATAATTAACGATAGTTGTTTTGATAAATCAAAAATGCCTTTGTGGGCAACTCCTTTGTTTTTAGATAGTCAAGATTTAATTGGGTGATAATTTGAAAATAAAAAATGGTGTTTTAGTTTATAAGAAAAAGAAAACTAAAATAAATGAATATAACTACAATGACCAGCTTGTGCAACTGGAATTGTCACGAAGAGTAAAAACAATTTCACGAATGACTTTTTCTGGTTGCAGAAATTTGAAAGCCATAAAATTTAATGAAAATCTTAAAGAAATAGGTTATGAAGCGTTTTATAACTGTGTTTCTTTAGAAGAAGCAATAATTCCAGTTGCGCTTTGTGAGCTTTTTGACGGTGCTTTTATGGATTGCCGTAATCTTAAAAAAGTAATTTTGCCACCAATAAAGGTGTTGCCCAAAAATCTTTTTAAGGGTTGTGTTTCTTTAGAAGAAATAGTAATTCCAGACACAGTCGAAATTATAGAAGAGGGCTGTTTTTATGGTTGCAAAAATTTAAAGAGAATTATTTTCAGTAAAAATCTTAAAGAAATAGGTGACTATGCTTTTAAGCGTTGTTTTGCTTTAGAGAGTGTTGTTTTCCCTGAAGCTCTGAAAAAACTCGGTCATAAAGCATTTGAAGATGATAAAAATTTAAAAATTGTAAAGTTCAACAGTGATTTGGAATATCTTGGTAAATCTGTTTTTTACAATAAATTTTACGATGAATATAAAATAAAGGGCACGGCGTTTTGCTCTTCCTTCACTTCAAAAAACGAATTGGAAAATTGCATTACTATAAATATTCCAGAAACAATAGAGTTTTTGTCACTTGGTTTTGAGGGAATTTTACCATTTGCTTATCGTAACAGAAATAAAACCTGCCCTAACCACGTTTTAGCAGTGGAAAAAGAGCAGATTAAGGTGTTTATGAGTAGCAACTATTATTCGTACAAGGATGATAGTGACTACATTATAAAAAATGGTGAGTTTGATTTTTCTAAGTATGACAATCAGTTAGAAAAAGCAGAAGAATTAGAGAAAGCATTTGTTTCGGCTTTCAGACTTTCGTATCCAAAGGCTTTGAGTGAGCAAAAGAAAAAAGAATATTCTGAGTTAATAGCTGGTTACGAAAAAGATGTTGCAATTTTTGCAGTTGAAGTTAATGATGAAAATGTGTTATCATACTTATTAGAGAGCTTTTCATTCACAACTGAATTTTCGGCTACACTTTATAGTCTTTGTACTAAAAAGGGTTATAACAATTTAGCAGAGTTAGTTTCGTTAAAGACTTCAAAAACTGCTATCAACGAAACAGAAGATTTATTAAATGATTTATTGTTAGTGTGAGGTAAAAAATGAATATCAAGGAAGCAACAAAGCATATTAAAAATACAATTTCAGCTTATCTTGAAAAAGATGAAAAGGGCGAGTTTATTATACCTGTTAATAAGCAAAGGCCTGTGTTTCTTTATGGCCCACCAGGTATAGGTAAAACTGCTGTTATGGAGCAGATTGCAAAAGAGCTTAAAATAGGTATTGTTTCTTACTCTATGACTCACCATACACGTCAGAGTGCTTTAGGCTTGCCATTTATTAAAACTAAGACTTTCGGCGGTGTGGAGTATGACGTTTCAGAATTTACAATGAGTGAAATTCTTTCAGACGTTTATTCATATATTGAGAAAACAAATTATAAAAATGGTATTTTATTTTTAGATGAAATTAACTGTGTTTCTGAGACACTTGCACCATCAATGTTAAGATTTTTGCAATATAAAACCTTTGGATCACACCCTGTGCCAGATGGCTGGGTGATTGTTGCTGCAGGTAACCCACCAGAATACAACAAATCGGTAAAAGAATATGATATTGCAACACTCGACAGAATTCAGAAAATCGACGTTACGGTAGATTACGGCGTGTGGAGAGATTATGCAATAAACGAAAAGGTTCACCCATCTATTATTACATATCTTGACTCAAAGCCTACTGATTTTTATATTGTTGAAAACACTCCTGATGGCAAGCAGTTTGTAACTGCAAGAGGCTGGGAGGATTTATCTCGCCTTATGTATTCTTTTGAAAAGAAGAGTATTGAGATTGAAGCTGAATTTATATCGCAGTATATTCAGGTGCCAACAGTTGCAATGGATTTTTCTTCATTTTATAAGACGTTTAAAAATATGAGAGAAATGTGCTCTCCGAAGAATGTTTTAGAAGGTAAAACAGACGAAGCCTTCAAAGAAAAGTTTAAAAATTCAGGTGTTGAAGAAAAGCTTGGCTTTATAAATCTTTTAACAAGCAACATAAATGAAGAGCTTGGTGGCTGTGTTGAAAAGAATACAGATATTAAAGAGGCAGTTAAGTTTTTAAAGGATAATGACGTTTTCTCATTACCTGAAGAAGAAGCGCTTGCTACTTTAAAAAATTGTCCTTTAAACAGCATTATTATAAAAATAACAGCTGCAATAGAAAAGGACAACATAACAGTAAAAGATGCAGCTGAGGGTGAATTGAAAAAACAGATAGAGGATTTAAAAAAGGCAGTTGCACATTCTCAGAGTGTACTCGCAAATGGAAGCAAATTTATGTCTGAGGTTCTTGGGGATTCACCCGAGCTTAAAATATTCAGCACAGATATTACAAGAAACGATTTATCGGCTCAATTCCTTATTGGCTTTGGTTGTGACGAGTTTTCAGAAATAACAAAAACCAGCAAGAGTGATAAGGAGCTTTTAGCCCAATTAGATGAAATATTGTAATTTTTAAAAATTTGTGTTATATTAATTGTAGAAAAGAAAAATAAATCTTTTTAGATTTTAAAAGGAGGTATTAGTATGTCAAAGATTATTACTATTAGTCGTGAATTCGGTTCTGGTGGCAGAGAGTTAGGTAAACGCCTTGCAGAAGCTTTAGGTGTGCCTTGCTACGATTACCAGATAATCGAAATGGTAGCAGAAAAGCAAGGTCTTGATAAAGATTATGTAGAAAATGCTTCTGAAAGAGATATAAGAGCATTTTATCCTACAACTATTGGTGTAAGATTTTCTGCTTCAACCTTTTTTATTAACCAGTCAGTTGAGCTTTTTACCGAGCAGACAAAGGTTATAAGAGAGTTAGCGTCAAAAGGTGACTGTGTAATTGTCGGCAGATGTGCTGATGTTCTTCTTAATAACGAAAATCTTCTTAATATCTTTGTTTATGCAGATAAAGAGTCTAAAATCAAGCGTTGCCTTGAAAGAGCAAAACCAGGTGAAGCTCTTACAGAAAAAGATATTGAAAAGAAAATGAAAGAAATTGATAAAAGCAGAGCAGATTTAAGAAAAATGCTCGCTGATACAGCCTGGGGTGATAAAGAGGGTTATCACTTAATGGTAAACACTTCAGGTAAAGAAATTAAGTCGTTAGTTCCAGGACTTGCAGAGTATGCGAAAGCGTATTTCAATGATTAGGAAATAGGAAATAGG
>JAZNCY010000030.1:0-2648 GCA_045587825.1 Acutalibacteraceae bacterium | reverse complement strand
AACTAAAATAAAGCATCATTATACCTGAAACTGCACTTATAAATGCAAGTAAAACGCTGAATGGGGTTATAGTAATTTTAAACCCACTTATAATAAGCATTATAAGTGAAGCAACTGCACTCTTGTATAATGAAAACACAAGGGTTGCTTTTGTATCACTACCATAACCTTGCTGAAATTTTTGATTGAATAAAAATTGTACTGCAAACATTATAGTTGCAATTATAACGAGAGAATAATGTAACATAAATTAAAACCCTTTACACATAAATCCAGACCAGTTTGTGTCAGTTGATAACTCTCCACCATCTTTAAACATATCTTTGTGGTTATTGTCATTATAGAACCAAGCGTTAAACCAGCTTATAGCATAACGAGAATATGCAGTTGGGTTACTGCAACAGGTGGTATGAATTGCACCATTAAGAGAAGCATAAACTGCAGGTCCTTTTACGGCATTGTAAGCAGTTACAAGCCATTTATCAGCATCTACAACCTTATCTTTTGTGCCAGCCATAAATAAAACTGGTTTTGAAAGCTTTTCAGCTTCTTCTACATAGTTACTACCAGCAAGAGAAAGAACACAAAGAATTCTATCGTCCACAGCACCTGCATTTACAGAGCTTCTGCCACCTTGTGAATGACCTATAACACCAATTTTAGAAGAATTGACTTTTTTATATAATGCACTTGATTTGTTGCTGTTTTCTTCAATCACAAAATCAATCTGAGCAATTTGTGCAGTACCATCAGCAGCCATTGTTTCATCACTTGCAACTACTATAAAACCAGCACTTGCAAGTTCTCTCAATAATCCATCATAAAGTGACGGTGGACAACCAGTACCATTTGCCCAGGAAACAATTGGGAATTTTGAGTTGTGAGTTAACAATTCAGACATATAGTAAACAATATAAGTTCTATCGCTTGTTGTATATGTAGCCTTTTCAATTCCATTTGAACTTTCAACACTATTTGGCATTAATCCTTTAGGTGCAGAAGTTGTAGGTGCCTCTGTTGGTTTTTCCTGAACAGTTGTAGTATTCTCTGAATTACCCCCACCACTGCTCTCAGTTGTATTCTGCACATTCTGTGTAACAGTTGGCTGTGGTGCTACATTTGTTATAATGTCTGAATTTACATCTGTAGCATAGATATCAGAATTATCGATATATTCATTATTATAATTATTATTAACTCCAGAATCGACATAAGGTGTTGTTGTGGTTGGAACTTCATCACTTTTACCACATCCAACAAAAACAAACAATAAGCTTAGTGCTAAAAATACCGCAATTATCTTTTTCATAGCTATCTCCTGAAAATAGTTTTTATTTAGTATAACAAAAACTAATCTATAATGCAATTATAAAAATAAAAATCCGTCATAAAGACGGATTTTTTCAGCCTAATAAAACATCAGTTGCGAGCATTACACAAAAACCCACTAACAAAGCGTAGGTTGCACCACGTTCACTACCGTGGGCGTGTGTTTCAGGAATCATTTCATCACTTATAACATAAAGCATTGTACCACCAGCAAAAGCTAAGGCGAATGGCAGAATTGCAGAAGCAACACTCACTGCAAAATAACCAATCATTGTTCCTACAACCTCTACAAGACCAGTAATCATAGCACAAAGAAAAGTCTTTTTAGCTGAAACACCAGCAGAAAGCATTGGTGAAATTATGACCATACCCTCAGGTATATTTTGAAGAGCAATACCCCCTGCTATTATAAGCGCCTGTGAAGTATCACCCGAACCAAAGCCAACGCCAGCAGCGATACCTTCTGGCAAATTATGAATTGCAATTGCAGTTACAAACAAAAGCACTTTGCTAAGACTTGAGTTCTTGTGTTCTTCTGGCTCGGCACCAACTAATTTATGAAGATGCGGAACTAATTTATCGATAAGATTAAGTGCCAATGCACCAACAAAAATCCCCACAATTGTAATTAAAAGCCCGTATTTCCCACCGTATTCCAGTGATGGTAAAATAAGCCCCAACACCGCTGCAGCAAGCATTACGCCTGCCGCAAACGATAAAACAATATCAGAAAATTTATGTGAAATCTTTTTAAAAGCGAAACCTATAAGAGACCCGATAATTGTAGCTCCGCCTACACCAAAGGCTGTTAAAAGAACTAATTTCATACTAATTCATCTGCCAATTTATTAATTTCTTCAATATTTTCATTACTTAATGATGATAAAATTTTAACTGAATTTTCACAATACTCAAGATTCTTGCTGTCTTCAAGCATTTTAAGCATTACCTTTTTTGCCATTGGCATCCAGCTACCATTTTCAATAAAAGCAACTTTTCTGTTACTGTAATTTCTTTCAGTTAACTCGTGAATAAACTCTCTCATAAACGGGAAAATCTCACCATTATAAGTCGTAGTTGCAAGAACTAACTTGCTATAACGGAATGCATCTTCAACATTTTCAGCCATATCACTTCTTGCAAGGTCTGTAACAACTACTTTTTTTGCACCTTTTTCATTTAAAACTTTTTCAAGTTCTAACACTGCCTTTTTAGTATTACCATAAACTGAAGTGTATGCTATCAAAATACCCTCTTCTTCAGGTGTGTAGCTTGACCATTTGTTGTAAAGTTCTAAGTAATATGCTAAATTTTCTTTA
>JAZNCY010000029.1:0-5261 GCA_045587825.1 Acutalibacteraceae bacterium | reverse complement strand
GACGACGTATTGCAAATTATAATAGTTCGCTCCATTAACGAGCGGTTTGTCTTGGGATCGGTAAGCTCCGGAAATTCCGTCAACGTTTCGACAACTTCACCTGCACGCTCACCGCACGCAGCAATAATAACGATATCCACGTCGGCATATTTTGACGTTGTATGCTGTAAAACTGTTTTACCAGCACCGAATGGACCAGGTGTACAATAAGTACCACCTTTAGCAACAGGGAAGAAGGAGTCAATAAGACGTACCTTTGTTTCCATTGTTTCCTGTGGTGCTAATCTTTCGCTATAGCATTTAACTGCACGTTTAACAGGCCATCTGAAAGCCATTGAAAGTGGAATTTCTTTACCACGTTCATCAGTTACAACTGCAATAGTTTCATTAACTGTGTATTCGCCTTTTTCGTTGATTGACTTAACTGTGTAAGTACCAAGCAAGTTAAAAGGAATAAATATTTTGTGAGTAAATGGTCCTTCTGGAACAGTTCCTATATATTCACCAGCCTTTAAAGTGTCGCCCACCTTTGCAGTTGGTGTGAACTCCCATTTCTTTTCAGCATTTAAGCCGTCAGCGTAAATACCACGCTCTAAGAACCAGCCAGCTTGTTCTGCTAAAACAGGAAGCGGATTCTGAAGTCCGTCATAAACCTGACCCAAAAGACCAGGGCCTAACTGAGCAGATAACATTTCGCCTGTGAACTCAACGTCGTCACCGCATTTGATACCGCCAGTCATTTCATAAACCTGAATTTGTGCTACGTCACCTTTTATACGAATGACCTCACTCTTAAGTTTTACGTCATCTACTTTAACGTAACAAATTTCGTTCATGGAAACGTCGCCTGTAAACTGAACAGAAACAAGGTTACCATTAACGCTTACAACCTTACCTATATTTTCGGTCATCATATAACCTCCAATCTATCTCCATTAACAATGGAGCTGTAAATATTCTTATATGCTGTCTCTCCGCTTTCTTTATCAAATTGCTTGATACGGGAGATTATCTTTAATTTAAGACCATAGTAAAATACGAAATCTTCTGAAAAAGAATCCATTGGTCTTAAACTTTCTAAAAATTCTAATCTGTATTTATTAAGGAATTTTTCTGCCTCTAAGGGATTTTCTATCTCTACTGCTTCTCGTGCTGCCTGAAGAAGCTCAACTGGTGCAGATTGAATTTTCTCTGCATCAAATTGCTTATTCATTTTATCGGCACGGATTTTTGCGAGAACAAGTCGAAGATTACGCTCACCATCATTCCATTTATCTAAAAATGCAGAACCTGTTTCTTCATTTTCTCTTGGTGGCATAAGCGTCAATTTACTGAGTGCCTCTTTTGTCTTTTTACTTAAAAAGCGTTCGCAAAGTTCTAAAAAACGTTCTTCAGTAATAGGCATTGGCACGTTTTCAGAAAGTCCGTCTAAAGAAGGCAGTTGAGATATTAAATAATACTCAGCCATAATTATTCAGCCTCTTTCATAAGTGCCGCAATTTTTGGACTTAAATAGTTTGATAACATATCTGTAACAGCATCTTTGGAGTAATCATAATATGCTCCGCCATCATTTACAGCAATACGGAATCCACCATCAAAATTATCATTTGCTTTAAGAGTAACGCCAGCAAGCATTTTTGCTTTAAGACCTGAAAGCACTGTATCTTCTATCTTTTTTAAATCTTCACTGTTTAAAACAACAGTTATGTCTTCAGCCTGGGCATTATTTTTAAAGCCTTCAACGAGATTAACAATAAGACCTGCTAAAGCATCAGAAGAATACACAGAAGAAACGCTTTCGCCTAAAATAGCCTTAAGCTCTTTAGTAACACTTTCTCTGAAAGAAATGAGCAAATTTCTACCAGCCTGACGAAGTGCATCTTCACCAGATTTAACTGTTTTTTCATTTTCTGCTTTAGCATCAGCTATGAGTTTTTCAGCCTCTGCTTTTGCATCAGAAATGATTTTCTGGGCTTCGTCTTTTGCAGCAGTAAGTATAGCTTCAGCCTGAGATTCTGCTGCTTCTACACCGTCTTTTTTAATCTGCTCGATAAGCTCTTGCAATTGTATTTCCATAAGGTTCTCTCCTTTTCTAAATTTACAATTTATAAGTAACTTTGATTTTAACATAAAATAACCAAAATTTCAAGACTTCTACCTGAATTTTTGGTTATTTTCATTCATTATTTTTCTTTTATGAAATTATTGGGAATATGAAGATTTGAATATGGGGTTTTTAAATTCTGAAATTCAGGCAAAAAGCGGGACGGATTTTTAATGCTTAAACAGTACCAAACCAAGAGAAACAGGTGGCTTGAAGCAAAGATTCGAGGCACCTGTTGAGTTTTATTTCATATTGAATTAGAAATGTTTTTCAAGTGTATATCGTTGTATTTCCATACCTAATGATTTGTAAAAGTTGATTGCATCTGCATTGAATTCCCAAACATGTAAATCTAACCTTTTAGCTCCATTTTCTTTTGCAATATGTTCAGTTTCCAAAAACAACTTTTTGCCAATGCCTTTTCCTCTAAATTCATCTTTTATATAAAGTGCATCCATAAAAGCTATTTTTATATCAGTCATTCCAGATGTACAAAACCTTGTGTTACTTACACCTATGATTTCTCCATCTTTCTCAGCGCACAACATGATTTTGTTTTTACTTTTGATTTGCTTTTTAAAATCTCGTTTTTTATTTATACAATCAAGCTTCTTATATAAATCCGGCTCAGCTTCAACATGCTGGTTATGAAGTTTTTGAAACAATATTTCTGCTTGTTCATAATCTTCAAATGTCATTCGTCTGATTATCATTTACTTAACCCCTTTTTCGTTTCATAAATACATTTTAGCATAACTTAAAACTATTTTTCTTGACTCATCTGTTTTGTCAGGGTCTTTGTCGAGCGCGTGACCTGAGTTTTCGTAGATTAAAACGTCGTTTTTCACACCCAATTTTTTAAGACTGTCTATAAATATTTCAGCGTATTTAAATGGTACAAGGTCATCTAAAACGCCTTGAAAAACTGCAGTCGGAACACATTCCTTTGAAACATAAATTTGTGGCGACATCTTTTTTAATGCATTTTGCTGCGCTTCATTTAAAAGTGTATCTTTAGTAATTTTTACACCACAACAATTTGAAAGAACACCATATTTCCAATCTTCAAACTCACCTTTAATGCCCATAAGAAAATTCTCTGCCCAACAGTTTACAGGCGGACAATAAGCACAGACTGCAACCGGTGTTATTGGTGCTTCGCTCTTCCTTGTATAAGCATAAAGAAGTGACAAGTGTGCCCCCGCAGAAGCACCTATTAAAATCGTATTTTTAATATCAAAACCGTATTCTTCACATTTTTCTTTTAAAGTACTTAATGCTGAAGTTATATCATCAAGCTCGTGAAATACATTTATTTTTTCAGTAACGAAACGATAATTCATAGTAGCACAGATATACCCTGAAGAAACGTAAAATTCCGCCTCGTTTTTATAATCTGATTTGTCGCCGTTACTCCAGCCACCACCATGAATTAAAAGTATAACTCCCGATTTGTTTTTTACGTTTTCTGGCACGAACAAATCAAAAACATGTCTTTCGTGATTCCCGTACGAAATATCTTTTAACACAGAATAATTTTCAACCATATTATTTTTCTCCGAAAACATCTTTAATTGCTTCAAGGTAGCCATATCCATAAAGGTCGTCTGGCTCAAGGTAGCTTGTTTCAGTCCATTCGTTCCAGCTATTGACTGTTATAAACGGTGATTTCATAATACCTTTTTCAAGTGAGGTATCTGCGAATTTTTTAATTTTTTCACAGGCAGTTTTAAAGTTTTCAGGTGTATTGTTCTCAATTACACCAGGCACGAAGTTATTAAATCTTACGTTGTTATCCCAACCGACTGAAATATTCGGGTAAAATGGAATTGTAAGATTTTCTGCCTCTTTTTCTATTGCTTTTACATAGCTTTCTGTAACATCATTAAAATCGCCATCTAAATCTGCAGAGCAACCCCAGTTATAGCTTGTTACAGAATCAACACCTAAAAATTCGTACATTTCACTTGAACAGGTACCCTTGTTTGAATCTTCATCCTTTAACCAGTTGAAAATTCTGTCACGCCAATGAACAACTTGAAAATGAAGTCCTGAAAAACCTGCTTCCTTAGTTTTTCTTCTGAACTCCTCCAAGCCCTTTTTACATTCGTCACTTGTACCGAATGAACGAATAAAATTATCTATATCAAAAATCATATAAACAGGGCAACCGTCAATTGTGTAGTAATTATTTCTTTTGAAATATTTTTCAATTGTTCTGTCACAGATTTCGGAGAAAATTTTTGGTGTAACAACACCACTCCAGATAACTGTTGATAAATCATTATCAGAATTCCTTTTATCCCACAAATGATTTGCATCGTGGTTTGCCCACATAAGACAGAATTTCATTTTTTCATTATTTTTAGCTTTCAAAAATCCGTCATTAAGACAGTTTTCTAAAAATGGGCGGTTATCGTACCAGTACCAGTCATAAATAAACACATTAACACCGTGCGACACAGCACATTCAATCTGTTTTTCCATAACAGTACTGTCCGCTTCGTTTTCATAACCCCACAAAGGAATTCTCGGCCATCTGCAACCTTTATAACCTTTATTTGTCATAGCCTTTACAGTCTGCCATTCACCAATTCCATCAGGCCAGAAAATCCTTGTTCTCTTTTCGTCACCTGTGTATGACGGCCACACAAATGCGGCAATATCGTAGTTGGACATAAAAATTCTCCTTTGTGGGTTGATGATTTTATAGTAGCATAAATTGAGATTTGTGGCAAGAGATAATGTTGTAGGATTGTAAATCCGTTTGTGCGAAGCACAACTTCATTACACAGTACTTCATTGTTACAAACACTTCATTTGCCGTAGGCAACTTCATTCATTTATGTCCGCTTCAATGAAGTTCAAGTAAACTTGAAATGAAGTTTGTGTCACAAATGCCACAAAATGAAGTTATGCCCTCACGGGCACAAATGAAAAAAGCAAGTCTTTCGACTTGCTTTTTTGGTGGAGTATAGGGGACTTGAACCCCTGACCCCCACACTGCCAGTGTGGTGCGCTCCCAACTGCGCTAATACCCCGTGTATTTGAGTAATTAAGCAATAGTGAAGAGGTGAGATATAAAAAGCAATCTCTCTGTTTATTATAGCAGTTTTTCTAATAAAATCAATTATTAATTATTCATCAGCGAAAG
>JAZNCY010000028.1:0-2741 GCA_045587825.1 Acutalibacteraceae bacterium | reverse complement strand
AATGAATAAATCCATAAGTCCATTGACTTCTTCTTGTGGTCTTGACCAGTTTTCAGTTGAAAAAGCGTAAAAAGTTACACATTCAATACCCAAATCGGCACAGTACTCACCTATTTTTTTGAATACTTTAGCACCGGCAATATGACCTTCACCACGCTTTAAGCCCTGGTTTTTAGCCCATCTGCCGTTACCATCCATAATAAAGCCGATATGTCTTGGTAAAACTTCAAATTTCTTAATTTCCATAACAATTAAATCTCAAGGATTTCTGCAGATTTTGCAGCACAGATTTCATCAATTTTCTTTACATATTCGTCTGTGATTTTCTGTAATTTTTCTTCTGCTTTTTTCTGGTCATCTTCTGTGATTTCTGAATTCTTTTTCATTGTTTTAACTTTTTCAATAGAATCACGACGAATCTGACGAACTGCAACCTTGCTATCTTCAGCAATTTTTGAAACGTCTTTGCTTAATTGCTTTCTTCTTTCTTCTGTAAGTGCTGGGAAAACAAGACGGATTGTGTGACCATCATTTGATGGGTTAATGCCGATATCTGAAGCTAAAATTGCTTTTTCGATGAGTGATAAAGCAGAAGCATCCCAAGGTTGAATTGCAAGAATTCTTGCTTCTGGAACTGAAATAGCAGCCATTTGATTAATAGGAGTCTGTGTTCCATAATAATCAACTAAAACCTTATCAAGAATAGCAGCATTAGCTCTGCCAGCTCTGATTGAGTTGTATTCATATTTTAATGAAGAAATTGATTTTTCCATTCTTTCTTTTGTATTAGCGTAAATTGTTTCCATAATAAAAGCCTCCGTAAATTAATTATATGTATTTTTATAAATTATTTAACAATTGTTCCAGCGTTTTCGCCACACATTGCTTTAGCAATATTTTCAGGATTGTTAAGGTTAAACACAAGAATAGGAATATTATTTTCCTGACAGAGAGCAGCAGCTGCTGTATCCATAACCTTAAGATGTCTTTCTAAAAGCTCGTTATGAGAAATCTCTGTAAATTTAACTGCATCAGCGAATTTGTTAGGGTCTTTATCATAAATGCCGTCAACATTTGTTGCTTTTAAAAGAACGTCTGCACCAATCTGAGCAGCTCTTAAAGCAGCACCTGAGTCTGTTGAGAAGAATGGGTTACCAGTGCCACCAGCAAAGATAACTAATCTACCCTTTTCAAAATGTCTTACTGCATTATCTTTATTGAATGTTTCAACAACGCCAGTAATCTCTACTGCAGACTGAACACGTGCATCAATACCCAACTGTAAAAATGTTTCTTGTAAAGCCAAAGAATTCATAACAGTTGCAAGCATACCGATACTATCAGCTCTTGTTCTGTCCATATCTCCACTTGAACGACCACGCCAGAAGTTACCGCCACCAACAACAATGCCCACTTCTGCACCTGCGTCGACAACTTCTTTGATTGCAGAACAGATGTTGTTCATAACATTAAAATCAAAGCCGTGACCTTTGTCACCAGAAAGCACTTCACCACTTAATTTGAGAAGCACTCTTTTGTACTTTAACTCCATAAATACAACTCCTTTTTGCACTCGTTTTCACACAACAAATGCATATAAATATTCCACATTATATTTTACTATATATAGGTAAAAAAGTAAAGAGTTAATTTATGAATAGAGCGTAAAAAAACGAGTGTAATTTTCAGTTAAAATTACACTCGTTTTTGTTTTAATATTTATTGGTTTTACCATTTAAAAACTCAACTAAAGAATTCTTTTGTTCATTTGATTCAAAACTACGTGTTGGTACAATGTATGCTTGCATTGAATTAATGAATAGCACTACAAATGTCTCATTAACAAAAACATTCTCAATTGCAGAATATTTCACTTCGCTTTTGTTATCGTCTGTAATTTCAACAAAAACGTCGTCATAAAATTCAAGAACAGAATTTTCAGAATATGGTAGTTTACCTTTTATTTTAGTTAACGATTTAACAGTAGCTTTTATGGCAAGATTATTAATTGTTTTATTTAAAGTTAAATGTACTAAAAGAAAAGCAATAATAAGCACACCTGTTAAAATAAAGCCCTTACCCGAAAATTCAGAGGTTATTAAAATAAATAAAACCAAAATTGCACAAACCGCAGCAAAAATAAAATTTGAAATTTTGCTTGATTTTTTACCAGCAGGCGTTTGGGTCATTACAACCTTGTTAAGTTCAATATAATCCTCTTGTGTTATATTAACGTTAAATTTGAATTTCACAAAATCACCCCATATGTCTTATAAAACACAAAATATGATAGAACCCATAATATATAATTTTTCATAATTAACATCAAACAAATTCTTATTTAATGAAATAATTATATCACATATAATACGAAATTACAATCTGGTGCGTGTGTCCCGCCATCACTTCTTCACTATTACTTCTTACCTCTTACCTTCCAAAAATCGACCCAAAGGATTAGTGAAGAGTGAATAGTGAAGAGGTAAAAAGTAAAATCGACGAACTTCTGTCGAAATTCGTCGATTTTTGGAGGCGACACCCAGATTTGAACTGGGGAATCAGAGTTTTGCAGACTCGTGCCTTACCACTTGGCTATGTCGCCGTATTTAATTTTGGATAAAAAAATGGAGCGGATGACGAGGCTCGAACTCGCTACCTCCACCTTGGCAAGGTGGCGCTCTACCAGATGAGCTACATCCGCATAAAAGAATGAGCCGTGAGGACGACTCATCCATGGTGCC
>JAZNCY010000027.1:0-1991 GCA_045587825.1 Acutalibacteraceae bacterium | reverse complement strand
TAAATAATTCAGAGGCTTTTGAACGTGTGCGATTCACTCTGTCCTTTTCAGAATAAAAACCGTCTAATAATTCACTTAAAATATTTTTCTTAATTGCTTTATAATCTGCACCATACTGTAAAACTGGTAAGAATGAAAACTCAAGTGGTTTTTCAGTTTTATCAAGAATTATTGTTGGCTCTGGCAATTTTGCATTAACCATTACTTTAATTCTGCCGAGCACTTCAACTAATTTTTCTTTTTCAGTTTCAGTTAATTCACTATTGAATTTATCTTCTTCGGTAACTCTTAATGCAATTTCTCTTGAAAGTAATGGTGAAACACCTTGAAGAGTTTTTAAAATTGCAGAAGAAAGACGAGCATTTTGTAAATTCAATATTAAATCAGCAATTACAGATTCTTTTTCTTTTCTTATATCAAGCTTATTTTGTTCTGGTGGTAATTTATAAATAGCACCAGGTAAAACAAGACGATAAGAAGATTTTTCAGCATCTACCCTTTTAATTGCATCTATAACCTTGTTTTCTTCATTAATTAAAATAATGTTACTGTGCTGAGCCATTATTTCAACAGCAAGTGTCAATTTTACTTTATCGCCAATTTCGTTAGTAGCGTTAAATTTAAAAAGCACAACTCTGTCAAGACTATATTGCTCAATTTCAGTTAAAGTAGCACCAACTAATTTTTTTCTTAAAAGCATACAAAGCATTGGCGGGGTCTGAGGGTTTTCAGGTGCATTCTCAATAATATGAAAACGCGGTGCATTAGCATCGGCAGTCATAAATAATTTATGCATTCCTTGTTTTGAACGCATTATTAACACCAACTCATTTTTAGTGGGTTGGTGTACTTTATCTACCTTAGAACCTATTAAATTCTGTGAAATCTCATTTACTAAGAAATTAATAAAAATTCCGTCAAGTGCCATAATCTGCCTTTCTATTACTTACAAGTTACAATATTCTTTTGGTTTGATTTTATAAATTCAACATCTTTAAATTGAGTTTCAAGTTTCTCTATTAAAGTATCAATAACAACAATTTCTGTCTCAAAATGACCACAAGCAAAGATTGTAATATTATTAAAGCTTGCATCTAAAAACTCGTGATATTTTGCTTCGCCAGTCAAAAGTGCATCAGCTTTCATTTCTTTTGCTAAAGCGAATAAATCGCCACCAGCACCACTACAAAAAGCAACTCTTTTAATATTGTTACCAGTACTGTTATATAAAACGTTGCAGTTTAATTTTTCTTTTAAAAGAGAAACAAATTCTTCTTCTGTTTTCTCTTCAATTTCACCAATTTTTAAAAATTCATCATCTTCTACTGTTTTTATATTCTTAATGCCAACTGCATTTGCAAGGCAATCGTTTACGCCGTCTTTTGCAATATCTAAACAAGTGTGACTACTGATAAAAGATATTCCAGAAGAAACGGCTTTATAAAGCAAAGTATCAGCAGTAACACTTTTTATCGGACTAAAAATTAAAGGATGATGAGTAATAACTAAATCAACGTTTTCTTTTATTGCTTCATCAATTACGTCGCCCGTAACATCAAGCGAAAGCATTACCTTTTTAACATTTTTAGTTAAATCTCCAACCGAAAGACCTGTATTATCCCAAGGCGCAGAAGTAGAAAATGGTGCTATTGTGTCTAAAAAAGAATAAATATCTTTAACTGTTGACATTTTGTACTTCACCCTTCGTTTTATTTTGTTTCTTTAAATCAAATCTTATAATCGCAATTATAAGTGAACTCATAACAAAAATTTCTGTAATAATACCTGCATAAGAAGCATTTAAGATATTATAAACAAGCCAACAAGGTGAGCTTGGGAATGTTAAAAATCTTATTTTCTTTTCACTCTGGAACCAGTTGCTGACTGTTGTTAAAAGCATCGCAATAAGTGGTAAAACTGAATACCATTTATCCCAGGTAGCAATACACGCAACTGTATAAATAATCATAAATACTGCAACCCACGCCTTG
>JAZNCY010000026.1:0-2916 GCA_045587825.1 Acutalibacteraceae bacterium | reverse complement strand
CTGAACGGGAAGAACGCATCCGAACCAACGCTAACACCGGTAATAGTATCGAGGTAAGCTCTGATTTCTTCTGCTGTTAAAGGCTCAGGTTGACGAGAGAAATACTTTTGCCATACTCCGTCAGCACAAACATCCTCTTCATTTTTATTGATATAAGCATCAATAACATTATCTCTGTCAGCTCTGCCGAGTTCTGCTTTGAAAGGAAGATTAAGCACTTTTTCGTGTTGACGAAGCTGCCAGGTATCTGCCTTTGTACCAGCAAGGCGTGTACAGTGAATTCTTGATTGCTGACCAGCACCAACGCCGATAGCCTGACCATCAACTGCATAGCAAACTGAGTTTGATTGTGTATATTTAAGAGTTATAAGAGCAATTATTAAGTCACGTTTTGCTGACTCTGGTAACTCTTTATTTTTTGTTACAATATTAGTGAGAAGTTCTTCATCAATTTTAAAATTATTTCTGCCTTGCTCAAATGTAATACCAAAAACTTGTTTTGTTTCTTTTTCCATTGGAACGAAATCAGGGTCAATTTTTACTATGTTATATGTACCCTTTCTCTTTGATTTGAGAATTTCTAAAGCATCATCATCATAACCAGGAGCAATAACGCCGTCAGAAACTTCTCTTTTAATAAGTTCTGCTGTTGTTTTGTCACAAACATCTGAAAGTGCTACCCAATCACCGAATGAGCACATTCTGTCAGTACCTCTTGCTCTTGCATATGCACAAGCGAGTGGTGAAGCATCAAGACCTTCGATATCGTCAACAAAACAAGCTTTTTTCAATTTTTCTGAAAGTACTGTGCCAACTGCAGCTGAAGTAGGACTAACGTGTTTAAAAGATGCTGCTGCCGGAAGACCTAAAATTGTTTTTAATTCTTTAACTAACTGCCAGCTGTTAAATGCATCAAGGAAGTTAATGTAACCTGGTCTGCCGTTAAGAATTTCTATTGGAAGTTCGCTACCATCTTCCATATAAATTTTTGATGGCTTCTGATTAGGATTACAACCATATTTAAGTTCAAACTCTTTCATTCTTAAAACTCCTTATTTGTTTTTGTTTACGATTCTTGAATCATATTTGCCAGTTTCTAAGTCAATGTATCTTACAAAGAGAGAAACTTTATTATCTTCGTTTAAGTTAGTCCAAATTAAATCTGTTAATTCATCAATTGAAACATCAGGTAATTCAAGTGTTTTAGGCTCACCCTCAAAGCTTGGAAGTGGGTTACCATCACATTTATAAGTGTGAATAAATTTAGCTTTACCTGGAAGTGGATTTGAATAAGCGTATGTATATCTCTGACAAGATGAACCATCGCCATCTGCAGATTTTAAAATAGACATTGCAAAATTCATATCGCCATTTTCATTGTGAATAATACCTGAAATACGTGGTGTGTAGTTTGGTGCATCATCTTCAAATTCACGGGTACGGAGTGACTGTTCAAAAGTCATTTGCTTATCCATAAGCTCGTAAATTGTATCTGTCTGGTCACCATTTGTAACAATAGTTTTGTTACCCAACACACGAACTGGTGCATAGATAATAAGGTGTGGGTCTGTCATTTTCGATTCATCGAAAGCCTGAGTTCTTATGCCTTCGCCATCTTCAATAAATACTCTGTTACGGCTGTTTTCGCTTCTACCCATAATGAAATATGCAGTAACTGCTTTTTTGCCGTCAGCACTTTTACCAATCATAATTCCTCTGCCGTGATAAGCTAAAGAATTAAGTTCTTCAACAATAGTTTTAATTTCCATATTATCTATACCCTTTCAGTCAATTTATTTAGAAATAATTGTTTTGCCGTTTTCTACTTTGATTTTATCATCACAGAAAAGCTTAACAGCCTCAGGAAGTATTTTCCATTCAGCATTTTCCATAATTCTCTTTTGCAAAGTTTCAGGTGTATCATTCTCTGAAACCTCAACTGCTTTTTGAAGAATTATTGGACCAGCATCGCATTCTGCTGTAACAAAATGAACAGTTGCACCTGAAACCTTAACACCTTTTTTGAGTGCCTCTTCGTGAACGTGTAGTCCGTAAAAGCCTTTACCACAAAAAGAAGGAATTAAAGCTGGATGAACATTTATCATTCTGTTAGGGAATGCATCACATACATTTTCATCAAGAATTGTCATAAATCCAGCATATACAATAAGGTCTGCCTTTTCTTCTGAAAGTGCATCTCTCATTGCTTTGCTGTATGAAGCAATATCGGAATAATCTTTTCTTATGAGAGTTCTTGTTTTAATATTATTTTCTTTAGCTCTTGTAAGTGCGTAAGCACCTTCTTTAGAAGAAATAACACAAGTAATTTCGCCGTTACCTAATTCGCCACGTTTTTGTGCATCTATAAGAGCCTGAAGATTAGTGCCACCACCTGAAACAAGAACAACAATATTCTTTTTACTCATAGTAACACCTATTAGTCAACAATAATGATTTTTTCGTCTGACTTAATGATTTCACCAATAATGTAAGCATCTTCACCATTTGCTTTAAGAATTTCGATTGCCTTTTCTGCATCTTCCTTCTTAACAACAACGCTCATACCAACACCCATATTGAATGTATTGAACATATCTCTTTCAGGAATGTTGCCTGTTTCCTGAAGGAGTGTGAAAATAGGAAGAATTTTAACTGAACTCTTATTAACCTTTGCACCAAGACCATCTGGAATACTTCTTGGAATATTTTCGTAGAAGCCACCACCGGTGATGTGTGAAATGCCTTTAACTTTAACTTCTTCTAAAAGTGCAAGAATTGGTTTTACATAAATTTTTGTTGGTGTAAGAAGTGTTTCACCAATTGATTTTCCACCAAGTCTGTCGAGCGGAGTTTTAATATCAGCATTTTCAACATCAAATACTTTTCTTACAAGTGAGAAACCATTTGAGTGAACAC
>JAZNCY010000025.1:0-2988 GCA_045587825.1 Acutalibacteraceae bacterium | reverse complement strand
GCTTTTTTTGGTGCTTATGGTGAGCAAGAAGGCGATGGAAAAGCTCAAATAACAAGAGAAACGCAAGTTTCAAGAACAGTAGATATAATATTGGAATTTATAAATAATTAAAAAAATGCCTTATTCGTTAAGAAAACACTTGACGAATGGGGCATTAAGTTTTAAAATATTTTCTGTTATAAATGTTATACTATTTCTGGAGTTGATACAAATGATTAAAATTGGTCTTTTCGGCTACGGCAATATTGCTAAAGGCGTAGAATGTGCAGTTACAGGAAATCCTGATATGCAGGTGACTTCTGTGTTTACCCGCCGTGACCCTGCTACTGTTAAGGTTATGACAGAGGGTGCTACTGTTTATCACGTGGATGACGTTTTAAATCACAAGGATGATATTGACGTTCTTATTATGTGTGGTGGTAGTGCAACAGATTTACCAGAGCAGACACCAAAAATGGCAGAATACTTTAACGTTGTTGATAGCTTTGATACACACAAGAGAATACCAGAGCATTTTGCTAATGTAGATGAAAAAGCTAAAA
Source organism: Acutalibacteraceae bacterium (assembly GCA_045587825.1). Taxonomy (GTDB): domain Bacteria; phylum Bacillota; class Clostridia; order Oscillospirales; family Acutalibacteraceae; genus DTU089. The sequence continues at coordinate 2,446 of JAZNCY010000025.1, read as the reverse complement.
AGGGTAACAAGGTAGCAATTATCTCTGTTGGTTGGGACCCAGGTATGTTCTCTCTTTTAAGACTTTATGGTGGCGCTATTTTGCCAGAGGGTGCAGATTACACATTCTGGGGTAAAGGTGTAAGCCAGGGTCACTCAGACGCTATAAGACGTATTGACGGCGTTATTGATGCAAGACAATATACAATTCCTGTTGAAAGTGCTTTAGAGGCTGTAAGAAGTGGCAGTCAGCCTGAATTGACAGCAAGACAAAAGCATACAAGAGAATGCTTTGTAGTTGTAGAAGATGGTGCAGATAAAGAACGTATTGAAAAAGAAATAGTTACTATGAAAAACTATTTTGATGAATATGATACAACTGTAAACTTTATTTCAATGGAAGAGTTGCAGAAAAATCATAGTGGTATTCCTCACGGCGGTTTTGTTATAAGAACTGGTAAAACTGGTAAAAACAAAGAGAATAACCACGTTATTGAATACAGCCTAAAATTAGACTCTAACCCTGAATTTACTTCAAGTGTTATTGTTGCTTTCGCGAGAGCTGCTTATAGACTTAACAATGAAGGTGATAGCGGTTGTAAAACTGTTTTTGATATTGCACCAAAATATCTTTCAGTTAAGTCGAATGAAGAACTCAGAGCAAGCATACTTTGATTTTTCAGGAATCAGGAAATACGAATTAGGAATTAGTTTTATAAGGATTAAATTGTCTTATCATTTTTGTTGGTTTATAAATCAACTTTAAATGATAAGACAATTTTATTTATTGCGAAGCTCTATTTCCTGTTTCCTAATTTCTATTTCCTCGATTTTGAATATCATAATATTTAAAATTGTGAATATAATTTATGGGGTGATATAAATGAAAATATTAAAAATTGGTAGCCGTGGTACAGACGTTTATATTTTGCAACTTGCTTTAAACAGGGTAGGATATTTAAACGAAGAGCCTGACGGAATTTTGGGCGCAAGAACACAGAATGCTGTTTTACGCTTTCAGGGAGATAATAATTTAAAACAGGATGGAATTGTCGGGGTGCGTACCTGGAATGCCTTATTGCCGTATTTAAAAGGGTATAAGATACATAAAGTGCAACGTGGTGATACGTTATGGAAAATTTCTCAGGAGCATAATACAAGTGTTGGTGCAATTCTACGTGCAAACCCCAATATTAACCCTGATAATTTGCGGATTGGTTCTAATGTAGTTGTGCCTTTAGGCTTTTCAGTTGTGCCAACTAACGTGCCATATTCTTATCAATTACTGACTTTTATTCTTGAAGGGTTAGAGGTACGTTATCCGTTTATAATGGGTGGTGCAATCGGCAGAAGTGTTATGGGCAAAAATATTCCAGTTGTAAAAATCGGTAATGGTCAGACGGAGGTTTTTTATAACGCTTCACACCACGCTAATGAGTGGATTACAACGCCTGTGGTTTTAAAATTCCTTGAAGAATACGCTGAAAGCTACGCAACAGGTGGCGATATTTTTAACACGAGTGCAAGAGAACTTTATAACAAAGCATCATTATATATTGTTCCTATGGTTAATCCTGATGGTGTTGACTTAGTTAATGGTGTAGTGCCAAATGGTATTTATTTAGATAAAGCCATAAGACTTTCACAGAATTACCCGAATATCCCGTACCCTAATGGTTGGAAAGCAAATATTAATGGCGTTGATTTGAATTTGCAATATCCTGCTAATTGGGAGCGGGCTAAAGAAATTAAATTTTCACAAGGGTTTACAGTTCCAGGTCCGAGAGATTATGTAGGCACGGCACCATTAATCGAGCCTGAGGTTGTGGCAGTTTATAATTTTACAAGAAATCACGATTTTAAATTGACTTTGTCTTATCATAGCCAGGGTGAAATTATTTATTGGAAATATCTTGATTACGAGCCTGAGAATTCAAGAAGAATTGCAGAATATTTTGGCGAGGTGAGTGGCTACAGTGTAGAAGAAACACCTTATGCATCAGGCTTTGCAGGGTATAAAGACTGGTTTATAGAAACATATAACAGACCGGGTTACACAATTGAAGTAGGAATCGGAATGAGCCCGTTGCCACTTTCACAATTTTCAAAAATTTATAATGATAATATAGGAATACTTGTTGGTGGGATTACTGAGATATAAAAAAACTGTCCTGAAAATCAGGACAGTTTATTTTTTCATTTTTATTTTACGCCGCCGAAAATATCACTTTCAATGTAATCAACGTCTAACATTCTGCAGAAGTTAAGTGCAAAAAGATTGTTTGCAGTCCAGAGACCAACCTTTAAGCCTTTATCGTGGAATTCTGTAACCATATCTTTTGTAGCAACCTTATAATCTGCATCAATGTCAAAGCCATAATCAAAGCATCTTCTGTAATCACCACAGTTTTTGCCGTAGGTGAGCATAATATTAAGCTCTGGGAATGCTTCATGTGCTTTTATAAGAT